>CAUQVP010000008.1:0-32236 GCA_963521545.1 uncultured Flavobacteriaceae bacterium
CTCATCGTGTGATTTTTGCAAAAATAAAAAATATAACAGATTTCAGGGCAGAAAAATTTTAAACAACTTTAAAAATAAAATATGACATAAAGGCAGACAAAAAAAATGGTAAAATATTTGATATTGTTTGTTGAATAATTACTAATTTAGTAATATAATTTATGAAGATTATGGAAAATAAGTTTTCGGAGGGAATGGATAGAGTGCTTCGCCATAGCAGACTTGAAGCAAATAGGCTGAAAAGCGAGTTTCTGAATACAGAACATTTTTTGCTGGGAATTATCGGCACGGAGAATTCTGCAAGAAATATTTTGGAAGCACTAAAAGCAGATTTGGTTCAAATTCGTAGAAAGATAGAAAATATCAGCATCAATAATAATTTTAGCTCAAATCCCGATAGAAGCATTATGCCTACTAAATTGGCAGAATATTCTTTGAAAAGAGCGGCTTTGGAGAGTAAGCAGTATCGTTCTGATGAGGTGAATACTATTCATCTTCTGCTGGGTATTTTATATAAAATAGATGACCCTACTACGCATATTTTGGAGGCGTATGATATTGATTATGAAAGTGTAGCGGCTGAATATAGAGCAATGCTCAAAAATAGCGGACAGCTGCCAAAGGCTTCTTTTGATGATGAGGAAGACGATGCTGAGGATGCAGCATTCCCACAAGTCAATAAACCAACGGGAAATATTGGAACAGGAAAAAGTAAAACGCCTACGCTGGATAATTTTGGAAGGGATTTGACAACGATGGCTAAAGAAGGGAAATTAGACCCTGTGATTGGTCGTGAAAACGAAATTGAAAGAGTTTCCCAAATTCTTAGCCGAAGAAAGAAAAACAATCCACTACTCATCGGTGAGCCAGGAGTTGGTAAATCGGCAATCGCGGAAGGTCTGGCACTGAGAATTCATCAGAAAAAAGTTTCGCGAGTTCTTTATAACAAAAGAGTGGTAACACTTGATTTGGCGAGCTTGGTTGCTGGAACTAAATATCGTGGTCAGTTTGAGGAGCGAATGAAAGCCATAATGACCGAGCTGGAAAAAAACAGAGATGTCATTTTATTTATAGATGAATTGCACACCATCGTAGGAGCGGGAAGTTCCACAGGAAGTCTGGATGCTTCTAATATTTTCAAACCTGCTTTGGCACGAGGGGAAATCCAATGCATCGGGGCAACGACTTTGGATGAATACCGCCAGTATATAGAGAAAGATGGAGCGCTGGAGCGTCGTTTCCAAAAAGTAATGGTAGAACCTACCAGCGTGGAAGAGACTATTCAGATATTAAACCAAGTAAAAGAAAAATACGAAGAGCATCATAATGTGACTTATACTGATGAGGCGATCAGAGCCTGTGTAAACCTTACTACAAGGTATATTACAGATAGATTCCTTCCTGATAAAGCCCTCGATGCGATGGATGAGGCGGGCTCTCGTGTTTATATCAAAAATATGAAAGTTCCTACTGCAATTACCTCGTATGAACAGCAAATAGAGGAAGTTAAGGAACTTAAACAAAAAGCTGTGAAAGCCCAAGACTATTTAGAAGCAAGAAAATACAAAGAAGAGGAAGAGCGCCTGATGATAGAGTTGAATATTGCACAGCAGGAATGGGATAACGAAATCAAGGAGCGAAAACAAATCGTTACAGAAGAAAATGTAGCCGAGGTGGTTTCTATGATGAGTGGTGTTCCTGTGACTAAAGTGGGCAAAAACGAACTGGACAAATTGGCACAAATGGACAATGTGCTCAATGGAAAAGTTATCGGGCAGGAAGAAGCCGTAAAAAAAGTTGTTCGTGCTATCCAAAGAAACAGAGCAGGTCTGAAAGACCCTAAAAAACCAATAGGAACATTTATTTTCTTGGGAAGCACAGGGGTAGGAAAAACCGAACTTGCAAAAGTGATGGCTCGTGAGTTGTTTGACTCTGATGATGCCCTTATCCGAATAGATATGAGCGAATATATGGAGAAATTCGCGGTGTCTAGATTGGTGGGTGCGCCTCCAGGGTATGTAGGCTATGAAGAAGGCGGACAGCTTACAGAGGCAGTGAGGAGAAAACCTTATGCGGTGGTTCTTTTGGATGAAATAGAAAAAGCACACCCAGATGTATTCAATATTTTATTGCAAATTTTGGATGAAGGTTTCGTGACGGATTCTTTGGGTAGAAAAGTAGATTTCCGAAATACAGTCATTATCTTGACTTCTAATATCGGTTCAAGAGATTTGAAGGATTTTGGAGATGGAGTAGGTTTCGGAACAGCCGCGAAAAAATCCACCTCTGATGCCAGAGCCAGAAGTACGATAGAAAACGCTCTGAAAAGAGCCTTTGCACCAGAGTTTCTTAATAGAATAGATGATATTATTTTCTTTAATGCTTTACAAAAAGAAGATATTCACAGGATAATAGATTTGGAACTTGGCAAACTATATTCTCGTTTAGAAAAACTCAACTATAAAGTAGAGCTGACAGATGAAGCCAAAGAATTCATCGTAGAGAAAGGCTGGGATAAAGATTTCGGTGCGAGACCACTGAAAAGAGCTATCCAAAAATATATAGAAGATATTCTTGCCGAGATGCTGGTGAGCAAAGAAATGCAGGAAGGCGACACAGTGATTTTGGAGGTGAATGAAAATAAAGATTCGCTCATTGGAAGAGTAAAATCAAAAATATAGTTTAAATCAAAAATAAAAAAGACACCATTTTCGGTGTCTTTTTTATTTGATAGGGCTTTAAAAATTAACAGCGCTGCCTCCGCTATTCTCTAATTTTTTATCAATTTCATTGTTTTTTCCTTTGGAGAAATCGTAAGCAACTCCAAAAACGAGCATGTTCTTATTGTTCTGAATTTTAGTGTGGTTTGTGAATTCAACTAAACTTTTACTATAACTTTTTGACTTGTATTCAGAAGGGGCTCCTATCCAATACATTCCCGATGTGAAAGTCCAGCCATTCTTTTTGTATTGTAAAAACAAATGGTTCTGATTTTCATTAGTGTACAAAAACGCACCATCCAGCGAAAATACAGGAATATTAAATTGATATTGAAGCGTGAAATTTTTGTACTGAGAAACCAGTGTAAGTCTGTTGCTCAGATACGAATTCTTAATTTCTATGTCTTTTATTCTGATTTTTTCCCAAATAGGAGCCAGCTGAGTGGTTATTCTCAGGTAATTATTTCCAAAAGGCTTGATAACGCCTACAAACTGGGCGCCTCCTTTGGTGTAGTTATCAGCATTTTCATAGTTTAGGATATATCGGTTTGCAGGGAGGTCAAATGAGTAATACTCTGTAATTGCGCTTTTGGTGTTATTATAAAAAGCAATGATATTAAAGTCAAAATACTTATTGTTGAATGAGTATTTCAGCTGGTTTTTCCAAAGGTATTCTGGTTTTAGGTATGGATTTCCCTGCTTTACTATGTTGGGAACGAGCTGCACGATATTACTGCTCAGCTGAGAACCGCTGGGAGTGTTGGGCTTATAAGAGCTTATCAATTGTAACGACTGGTTTTTTGATAATTGATACCCTAAAATCAGATTGGGAGTGAAAGACCATTCGTTTGTTCTTTCGTATTGGGATTTATTATTGATATTGGTAAGCCCAGCGCCCAGACGATACATCAGTTTTTTTATTTTTCCAGAAAATTCGGTGTAGAAATATTGCTCGAAATAATTTACTTGATATTCAGAATGCCCTGCAAGGTTGGTCAAGTTATTAGAAATATTCTCATTGCTAAATCTATAACCAGAGTTTAACTTACCAATCTTAAACTTATGAATATGAGCAAGTTCCACAACAGAATTAAACTGCCTGTTGCTGAGGTTCATATCGTTTTCAAAGACACTCGTACCAGTGTTTGTTACCCATTCTTTGGACAGTTTAGATTTTTGGGTTCGGAAAAAAGAACCGATTACATTTAGAACCAATTCATCTTTTTTGCCAATATTTTTATTAAAGTAAAGGTCTAAAACGGGATTGATATATTTTTCATTATCAGAGTTTATAGTTGAGTTTTGTGTAGTGAGCGCTCCTTGGATAAATTCACTTTCTCCATTTGCTCTCGAAAAATAATGGTTCATATTCAAGTTTAATTTAGCTTGAAATGCATAGCTGTTTTCCTTTGAATTTGAATATGTTGTAGAAATTTCTTGGATTGTGTATCCGAAATGATCCGTTTGAAATTCATCAGAACGATATTTCTGACCATTCAAAAGATATTCATAAGTGCTGTGATAGTTTTGGTTATCATAGTCTCTAAAACCCAGATTGTAATCCAGCCCAAAAGTATTTCTGCCTCTCGTGTAGGTGAAATATGCTGAACCATTCACAAACCCAGTAAGAGTGGCATTTTGTACGCTGGCTCCTCCCGTGTAGCCATTTTCTGGATTTCTCGTAATTACATTAACCACCAAATCTGCCTTGTTTGCCCATCTTGTAGGCGGAACATCGTAATAATCGATTCTGACAACAGCTTCAGGTTTTATCCCTTGAAGCTGCAGATTGGTAGATTCTCTTCCATTGATAAGGATCAGGATTTTCCCGCCGCGGATACTGCTCACATTATTAGAAACAGGGTCTAATTGTAGCTGAGGAACACTCACCACCAAGTCTTTTGCGTACCGTGCAGACTCTATTGCTTTTTCATCAAAAGAATAAGAAACATGGTCAGAAAATACTTTTCTTTTCTGAGATTTTATGATGACTTCTTGGATTTCTTTGACATTAGAAATGCTGTCTTTTACCGTGTTTTCTTGACAAAAGCCTTGCAAAGATGCAAGGAAAGCCAGGGCGTGAAGTGTTCTCTTGTTCATGGGTTTTATTTTTTAATTAGTTTGAGTTTTCTGGTATAGATTTCACCTTTGACAAATATAACATAAACTCCGGTTTTCAACTCAGAAATGTTATAATTTTTTTGTTCAGGGAATATTTTAATAAGTCTTCCCGAAGCATCAAAAACTCTTACTTCCTGAATGTGATAAAAACCTTGCAGATAAAACACATCAGCGACAGGATTAGGATAAAGAAGCTCTGGTTTAGATTCTTTTTCAGGGGTGTTTTTTAGTTTTATGGTAATTTCCTGCGTGTGGGTTGTTTCATTTCCACAGCTGTCCTTAGCAGTCCATTTGTAAATGATTTTAGAAACCTTTCCGTTTGTTTTTTCTTCATTTTTAGATGAAGTTACCGTAGCTGTTCCGCAGTTATCAGAGGCAGTGAGCGATATCTGTGCAGGGACAGCATCGTCTTCCTCTATTGTGATATTTTGTGGAAGAGGTTCTATGAAAACAGGCGCGGTTGTATCTTCTACTTTTATGATTTGAACATGAGAAATGCTATTGCTGCAGTTGTCTTTAGCGGTGTATGTACGCTCAATGGTGAGGTTGTTTGAGCATTGTCCGTTTATCCTTCTATCAGAATGAGAGATGCTGACAGGAGAACAGCCTCCCTGTACACTTGGATTAACAGCATTAGGAATACTGCTTCCACAAGAAAGATGAATATCTGCAGGGAGTGTATTTGCTAAGAACTGTAAGGGCTGTACAGTTTTTGGTTTTATAGTGATGATTTGTGTGTGGGTTGTTTCGTTTCCACAGCTGTCCTTAGCAGTCCATTTGTAAATGATTTTAGAAACCTTTCCATTTGTTTTTTCTTCGTTTTTAGATGAAGTTACCGTAGCTGTTCCGCAGTTATCAGAGGCAGTGAGCGTTATCTGTGCAGGGACAGCATCGCCTTCCTCTATTGTGATGTTTTGTGGAAGTGGCTGGGTGAAAACAGGCACTGTATTATCTACTACTTTTATCAGCTGTGTATGGATAAGAGATTGATTACAATCATCTGTAACAGTGAAGACTCTCTTGATAATGTGTTTGTTAGAACAACCTCCGTTTGTTTTTTCTTCTTTATAGGTGATTTTAGGATTGCATCCTCCTTTCACGGTAGGCATAGTGACAGCAGGGACAACCTCTTCACAAGAAAGAGTGATATCCTTTGGAACAGAAGTAAAAGATAAAGAAGCAGGAAGAGTTTCATTTTTCTCAATGATGAAGCCGCCGCCGTTTTTTGGATTGTAATTTGTCAAAGCAAAAGCTAATCCATCAATGACCTCTATTTTGATAATTCCAGCAGGAATGGAGATGGCTGTATTTCCAAAATTTTTGTTTCCAATGTTGATATTAGGCAGCGTGACTTCATAGCTTCCGTTGTTGTCAATATTATTAGCCAAAGTGTGTTTATATGTTTTTCCAAAATCATCAGAAAGAAGGACTCTCACTTTTGTGTTTTTAAAAATATCATTATCCACTTGCCAAGTAAGAGTAAGTTTTTCGCCTCCTTTGTATTTGTTTTTCATGGTATTGGTTAAAACAAAAGGAAGTCCTTCTTTTACGGTTACTTTGGTTTCTACAAGGTCATATTGAGTGATATAGTCCGAAGAGAGCTGAGGCTGTGCATCATTCACTCCTAACCAAAAAGTAAAAGTGCCAGTTTTCTGTATGGGAATCCAGCTGTTAGTAACCTCATTCCCAGTTTGTTCGCTGTATTCTCTTTTGAAGCTGACAGGATTGGTCGTTGTAGGTTTATATACTGTATATTGGGCAATAGATTCTTTATCACCAAGGCGAACATCTCTTTGATGGGCTGTATATAGAAGCTCGGAGCTGTCAGGGTCTGTCACAGGAATATAGAATTGGAAAAAAGAGTTTTCAGGGATAGTGTAGTGATTTTTGATTTGATTGGCATCAATCTGTGGAGGTGCGCTATTGAAAGGTATTCCCAGAGGAATATTAGGGAAAGATATGTCACCTACGACTTGCGTGCGCTGAGAATCTGTATAGTAAGGTACATATGCCAGTCGCTCACGAATACGATGAATACTTGATAGAGAAAAGAAATCCCTAGGGCTGCCATAAGACATTACCGATTGTCCTCGGAAATGCTCGGTTTTTTCACTAGCATAATCAAACGAAGGACTGCTGAATGTATGTCTTCCACCGAATAAATGCCCTATCTCGTGAGCAATTACATTATTCGTAGGGCGTGCTAGTGCAGCGCCTTTATAGTTTTCATAAACGCCGTAGATGTAGGCAAGTCCTCGGATTCCTTTGGAGGAAGTATGAGAAATAACAATCCCCGTTTCATAATTCTTTTCACCAATAAGATTGTTAATAAGCTGAGTAGAGTTGTTTATGATGTATGATGCGTTTTGGGAGCTAGAAAAAAACTCTTCACTTGCGTTTTTGGCGATAAGTTTTTCATTATTGATTATTTCAAATCGCACGCCTATATCTCGCATATAGATTTCATTAAGGAAAATTTCTATATCCGCCCAAAAAGTTTTTACTTTTTCTATATCATTATTAAAAAACCAGCTGCTAAATACATTATGAGTGATAGGCATCGCCAGTCGATAAACTCTAAGCATATTAGTATTTGCTATTTTAGGAGCATTATTGCCATCTTCTAAAACACTTAATTCAGTATTTTCTGGATGAGTATGAAAAGGGTCTTCCACGCTGCATGCTTCGTTTTCTTCATTTTTAGTAAAAATGATATTGTTCCCTTTTGAACTAATATTAAAGGAAGAGTCGTTATGGGTGTAACTTCCTGAAACTGAGTTTTTACCAATGGATAGGCTGGCTACAAGGGTATTTTGGTAATAGCCGACAAAACTCTGGATGCCGTCTTTCTTCAAAGAACTATTTCGTGGATACCATTTCAAAGGTATGCTGTTTTCTTTAGGAATGGGCATGCTCCATTCTGAAAGATTGGGCTGAGAAAAAATCTTTTTAACCTCAGATACCTTTAAATTTTGTCCCGAGATAAAAACTAAAAAACACAGAAATACGGAAATGAATAATTTTTTTATCATATGAATATAACTTTATTTTGATTGCATTATACAAAGTTAAGCCAATCTAACAAAAGGATAAAGTTATTTTCAAGATTAAAAATATAAATTTAATTATCCGTGTTTTATTTTTTTGATTAAAAGTGGTTGATTTATAATATTTAATGTAATTTAATTCAACCAATTTTTAAAATCTTTCACTCGCTCTCGGCTGATGCTGATTTCTTCTGCTGGCTGGAAGCGGAGTTCCACTTTGTAATGTGGTGAAGTGTGGATATTCTTGATGTAATCGATGTTAATGATAAACTGTCTGTTTGCACGGAAAAACGATGATGAATCCAAAACGGTTTCCAGCTCTTCTAAATTAAAATCCGTCGGGAAAGCCCTTTCAGAAGTCTGCGCGTAGACCATCTTGTTTTCGGTGTAGAAGCAGGAGATTTCTTCCACAGGGATTATCTTTAAATTATACCCGATTTTAATCAAAACTCGTTTCAAAGAAGGTTTTTCTTTTTGGATAAGTTTCCTGAAATTCAGATTGTTATAAAACTGCTCCTTTGGGAGGAAATTTTTAAATTTATCAATCGCATTAGTTAAATCTTCTAAAGTGATGGGTTTCAGTAAGTAATCAATAGAGTTGAGTTTGAAAGCCCGCAGCGTATATTGGTCAAAAGCTGTGGTGTAAATGATGAAACTTTGAGTGGGAACCTGCTCAAAAATATCAAAAGAAAGCCCATCGCCAAGGACAATGTCAGAAAAAATAAGCTGTGGATGCTCATGCGTTTTGAACCATTCTACGCCTTCCTCCACTGAGTGGATGACCGCTACGATTTCTAAATCAGGAAACTGCGAAAGCATTCTCTGGAGCTGTCTCGCCGCTGGTTTTTCGTCTTCTATAATGATGACTTTCATGTTTTTGTTTTTAAAGTTAAATATTTTTTTAATCCAAAACGAATGCCCACTCGTTTGAAACGAATAAGCATTCATTAGGAAAACAATCGTTATTAAATTTCTTTTTCCTCCTTTTCCATGATTTCACGAACTTTTCTCTTTTCCCAAGAATTCCCAAAAGGAGAGAATACGCTCAGTCCGTTCATCACCACTCCGAAGCCCCAGCCTACAAGCGGCCACCAGAACCAAAGATGATCGGGATTGTGATACAGATTAAGACAGATAAAGAAAGTGTTCATAACCAAGTAAGTGATGAGGTGCATGTAGAAAGATTTGATTTCTTTCATTCTTTTGTAAGCTCTGTCATAAGCGGGATTTTCGTTAGTTGTTTGCATAATTTTGATTTTTGAAGTTAATAAAATAGGGATTTTTACACTGAAATGATTTTCTGTTTTTTCTATAAAAACTTTTTTGTTCGTAATTAAATTATACCGAGCCAAAATATTGTTTAAGCCGATTCCAGAGGGCTGGTGAATGGATTTTCGTGGCTGCAGATTGTTTTCTACGATTAAATATTGATTTTCGGAATACACTCTGATTTTTAGAGGTTTTTGTGCTGTAGCAAAATTATGTTTGATACAGTTTTCCAAAAGAAGTTGTAATGAAAGCGGCACGATGAAGGCTTTTTTGACCTCCGGTTCTATTTCAAAATGAAAAGAAACGCTGTTTTCAAAACGAGCCGTGAGCATCTCGCAGTAGGTCTCTGCAAAGTCCAATTCTTCCTCTACACATACTAATTCTTGGTCTTTTTTATCCAAAATATATCGGTAGATTTTGGACATTGATGCTGTGAATTCCTGCGCTTTGTGCGGGTTTTCATCAATCAGGGAACTCAGCACATTCAGCGAATTGAAAAGAAAATGCGGGTCAAGCTGGTTTTTGAGGCTTTCAAAACGGACATTGGCCGAAGTTGCGATGATTTTCTGCTCCACCACCTGCGTCATTGTAGATTTTTTCCACTCTATCATAAAGCTTCTCGCATGAAGGAAGGCAGAAACTCCCAGAGAAATAAGGATGTTAAAAATATGAATCCACCACATTTTCTCTGTCCAAAAGACCTCAACGGGCATTTTTTGTATCAAAATGAAATTGATATAGTTGCAGAAAAGCACACTCGCCACACTTACCAAAATCGTGAAAATAATCCCAAAAGTCACACGCTCATAGGTCTGTGATATCCAGTCCCATTTTTGGCTGAGAAAATTATTGAGCAGCATCTGGCTGAATCCGATGGTATAAATGTAAAGAGCAGAAATACAGAAATCCAAAAAGAACTTCTCCAAAGTGGGATTCTGCACCCAAAACATTCCTAAAAAAGCAGCAACGCCAAAGGAAATAAAAAGACAGATGAAGAAAAACTTTTTCATAATTCTTGTTTTTTGATGATTCAAAGGTATAACAGATTTCTGATGAAAACTAAAAAAATAAACTGAGCGGTCGTTTTTGAATACTGAGCCGTATTTTCTAATATAAAGTTAAACAAAAATCCCGCTCATTTCAGAATGAACGGGATAGGATATTTAGTAAAGAACTGATTTTATTTCAGTTGTCGGATGCCCATTTCATAGAACCCGAAACTTAGCAAATCAGCATTTTCATTGATAACTTGATCTGTAGAACGCCCAGCGCCATGTCCAGCATTCATCTCTATTCGGATAAGAATAGGATTTGGGCAGCTTTGTTTCTCTTGTAGTTCGGCTCCGAATTTGAAGGAGTGTGCAGGAACCACACGGTCATCATGGTCGCTGGTAATAATCATCGTAGAAGGGTAGCATGCACCTTTTTCAACATTATGAACAGGCGAGTAGGATTTTAGGTATTCAAACATTTCTTTACTGTCCTCAGCTGTTCCGTAGTCATAAGCCCAGCCAGCACCAGCAGTAAACTTGTTATAACGAAGCATATCCAATACTCCCACACCAGGGAAAGCCACTTTGGCAAGGTCTGGTCTCATAGTCATCGTAGCACCTACGAGAAGACCACCATTAGAACGCCCAGAAAGAGCCATGTATTTAGGCGAAGTATATCCGTTCTTTTGTAGGTATTCTCCTGCCGCGATGAAGTCATTGAATACATTTTTCTTCTGCATTTTGGTTCCTGCATCGTGCCATTTTTTGCCATATTCACCACCACCACGGATATTTGGAACGGCATAGATTCCTCCATTTTCCATCCAGATAGCATTTACAGGCGAGAAAGAAGGCGTAAGACTTACATTAAACCCTCCATAAGAATACAGAATAGTAGGGTTTTTACCATCTCTTTTTAATCCTTTTTTGTAGTTGATCATCATCGGTATTTTAGTACCGTCTGCTGAGGTATAAAATACTTGTTCGGATACATAGTCATCAGGATTAAATTTCACTTTCGGTTTTTGGTGAATTTGGTATTTTCCTGTAGTCAAATTATATTTATAAATCGTGCTGGGCGTGATGTAATTTGTAAATGAAAAATACAGTTCTTTTTCTCCTGTTTTTCCTTCGAAACCATCTACCTTCCCAGCTCCAGGAAGTTTGATGTCGCGGATAAGTTTCCCGTTGTAATCCAGCTGCTGCACGAAAGAAATAGCATCTTTCATATACTTAGCAAATAGGTATCCGCCGCCAGTAGAGATAGACAGTACATTTTCTTTTTCTGGGACTACTTCTGTCCAGCTGTTAGGATTATTGATATTGAATTTTACTATCTTTTTGTTTGGAGCATTTTTGTCCGTGATAGCATAGATGAAATCGCCTTTGGTGTCGATTACATTTGTATTAAAATCATACCCAGTCTGTACAGGGACGAAGTCCGTTTTTTTCTTTAAATCTTTGATGTAAAGCTCATTTCCATTCGTAGCATTCGCTGCAGAAATGATTAGAAATCTCTGGTCATCAGAAACGCTGGCAGAAAGATATCTTCGCTTAAAGTTTTCTCCACCGATGATGAGCTGGTCTTCGGACTGCTTAGTTCCCAGTTTGTGGAAATAGATTTTGTGCGTGTCTGTCTTTGCAGAAAGTACGCTTCCATCAGGTCTGTCATAGCTGGAATAGTAGAAACCTTCATCGCCAAGCCATGCAATTCCGCTGAATTTCACATCTACAAGAGTTTCATCGATTTGCTTTTTGGTAATGGCATCTAGGATGATGATTTTATTCCAATCACTGCCTCCTTCGGAGATTTTGTAAGCAACGAGGTTTCCTTTTTTATTAAAACTAATTCCCGCCAAGGAAGTAGTCCCATCAGCCGAGAATTTATTAGGGTCAAGGAATACTTCGGTTTTTCCGTTTTTGTCTTTTCTGTATAGAACATACTGCGCCTGAAGTCCATCATTTTTATAGAAATAAGTGTAATCTCCCTCTTTGAATGGAGCAGAAATTTTTTCATAATTCCAGATGTCTTTCAGTTGTTTCGCTATGTCTTTTCTGAAAGGGATTTTAGCCAAATAATTATTAGTAAAATCTACCTCGCTTTTTACCCAGTTTTTGGTGTTTTGGGACATGTCATCTTCCAGCCAGCGGTAAGGGTCTTCCACCTTCGTACCGAAATACTCATCGGTGTGGCTTATTTTCTCTGTTTTAGGATAATTGTGTTGAGCGTTCATAAATGAAATGGCAGCTAAACCCACTGCACAGCATAATGTTTTGTTAATCATAACTAAAGATTTTTCCCAAATATAATTAAATTTCTCATTGTGAAAAGTAGTTTTCATTAAAATCTTTATTTTTGCTTTATGATAAATTTTTTAAAGACTAAAATTGCCTTGCTTTGGGCAAAAAAACATACCCAAAATGCTGAAATTTACAAACAAAATGCAGCGGCTGACCAAGAAAAACTTTTGTTTTCTTTATTAAAAACAGCCGAAAATACGCTTTTTGGTAAAGAGCATCATTTTAAAGAAATCCAGTCTGTCAGGGATTTTCAGGAGAAAGTTCCATTCAGTGATTATGAGGATTTAAAGCCTTATATAGAGCGCATAAAAAACGGAGAAAAAGATATTCTATGGACTTCCCAGCCAGAATATTTCGCTAAAACATCTGGGACAACCTCGGGTGCGAAGTATATTCCTATTTCAAAGGAGGGAATGCCTTACCAAATAGCCGCTGCTCAATCGGCGATATTTCACTACATTGCCCAAAAAGGCAATGCAGATTTTGTGGCAGGGAAAATGATTTTCCTGCAAGGTTCTCCAGAGCTGGAAGAAATCAACGGCATTAAAACAGGAAGGCTTTCAGGAATTGTGGCACATCACATCCCAAATTACCTTCAAAAAAACAGACTGCCTTCTTATGAAACCAACTGCATAGAGGACTGGGAAACCAAGGTGGATAAAATAGTGGAAGAGACTGAAAACCAGAACATGACTTTGATTTCTGGCATTCCGCCGTGGCTCATTATGTATTTTGAAAAACTGATTGATAAAAAAGGCAAAAAAATAAAGGAAATTTTCCCAAATCTTCAGCTCATCATCACAGGAGGAGTGAACTATGAACCTTACCGAGAAAAAATGGAGCATCTTTTAGGCGGTGAGGTGGATATTATTCAGACTTTCCCTGCGAGTGAGGGTTTTTTCGCTTTTCAAGATGACTACATGCAGGAAGGGCTTTTGCTTTTGACTAATCATGGGATTTTCTACGAATTCGTTCCGTTAGAAGAGTTTGGAAAACCTAATGCAAGGAGATTGACCCTGTCAGAAATTGAACTAAATAAAGATTATGCTCTGATTATCAGTACTAATTCTGGGCTTTGGGCGTATTCCATCGGCGATGTGGTTCGTTTTATTTCTAAAAATCCTCACCGAGTTTTGGTAAGTGGGCGGACGAAACATTTTACCTCTGCTTTTGGAGAGCATGTGATTGCTTTTGAGGTGGAAGAAGCCATGAAAGCCACTGTGGCAAAGCACCCAGCGCAAATTACTGAGTTTCACCTTGCGCCACAGGTAACGCCTGAAAACAAGGAACTCCCTTATCACGAATGGTTTATAGAGTTTGAGAAACAGCCAGAGGATTTGGAAGAGTTTAGGAAAACACTGGATTTGGAGATGAGGGAGCGAAATGTCTATTATGATGATTTGATTTCAGGGAATATTCTTCAATCGTTGAAAATCAGTTGTTTGGCTAAAAATGCTTTTCAAGAATACGCCAAAGCAGAAGGGAAACTGGGCGGACAAAATAAAATCCCACGGCTTGCCAACGATAGAAAAATAGCAGAGATTTTGGAAAAGTTCAAGAAATTGACATAATCAAATGATGAAAAATATAAAAACCTTATTGCCCAAAGACAAATTAGATGGTAGTAATTTAGAGGAAATAAAAATATTAAATGACTCTGATTTATCTCAACTTACAAGTGAATTGCTGACTTGGACACAAGATGCTAATTGGCCTATTTTTCCTAAAATTGTAGAAATTATTGTGGCAAGGCAAGATTTGTTCATTAGTGAAATTTCCAAAGTTTTCCAAACAGATGATTTGATTTGGAAATATTGGATTTTGACAAATATCTGCCCTAAACTTAGTTTAGAAAACATAGATTTCTTGAAAAAAGATTTTGATAATATGGTAAAGGTTTTACCAACAGATATAACAGATATAGAAAAAGAGGAAATTTTGGAATTGATAAATACATTAAGAAAATAAATAATGAACCTAAAAATATCACTTGACGCACTAAAAGCTTTAAAAAATCAGGAATTTAGAAACCTTATTATAGGGCGGTTTTTCATTATTCTCGCTTTTAAGATGACCTCTACACTTTTGGGCTGGTGGGTTTATGAGCTGACGGGAGATCCGTTTTCTATTGGGCTGATTGGTCTGTCTGAGGTGATTCCTGCGGTGGGTTGTGCTTTGTATGCTGGGCATTTCATTGATATGAACGAAAAGAGAAGGCTTCTGCTCATCTGCAATTTTGCTTATGTTATTCTTCTTGGAGCATTGCTTATTCCTGCTTGGTTTCAGGGGAATTTAGAATTTACTAATGATGAGGTCACTTATTTTATTTATTTCGTTGTTTTTCTTACAGGGATTGCACGATCTTTTCTTGGGCCTATTGTCCCTGCGATGATACCTAAAA
The DNA here is from genome assembly GCA_963521545.1 of uncultured Flavobacteriaceae bacterium. GTDB lineage: Bacteria > Bacteroidota > Bacteroidia > Flavobacteriales > Weeksellaceae > JABCPE02. The sequence continues at coordinate 14,852 of CAUQVP010000008.1, forward strand.
TCGTTAGCAAAGAACTTCTCCCAAGAGCCATTACGATCAATCAGACTACATTTTTGGCGGCATCGGTCATGGGACATGCGATGTGTGGATTTTTGGTTTCTTTATTACAAATTAAGGGAACATTAGTAGTGATAGTTTCTTCCTTATTTTTGGCTTTCTTTTTTTATTTTAAAACAAATCCACAGCATTCCGAATTTAAAGACCAAGAAGTCAATGTTTACGAGAGTATAAAGGAAGGACTGCATTATATCTTTAAAACAAAAGAAATTGTGGGTGCTCTGACATTGGATTTGTTTGCCGTGCTTTTTGGTGGCGCTGTAGCTCTTATTCCTGTTTTTGCAAAGGATATTTTACAGCTGGGAGCGGTAGGTTATGGTTTTCTGAACGCGGCTACGGACATCGGGGCAGGGATTTCGATTTTTACACTGACTTTCTTTCCTTTGAGAAGAAATCAAGGTAAGCTTCTGCTTTTCAGTGTTTTTGGATTTGGGGCATGCATTTTGCTCTTTGGGATTTCAGAATATTTTATTTTATCATTTTTAGCATTGCTGATGAGTGGTATTTTGGATGGTGTCAGTGGAGTTATTAGAGGAACGATAGTTCAGCTGAAAACGCCCTACTATATGAGGGGAAGAGTGATGAGTGTCAATAGTATGTTCGTGATGTCTAGTAATGAGCTGGGGCAGTTCGAAAGTGGAGTGGCGGCAAGGCTTTTCGGGGCGGTAAATGCCGTGGTTATAGGCGGTTCTATCACGATGCTTATTGCTGTGGCGGTGAGACTTACCTCGCCAAAACTGAGAGAAATGGAGTATTAGATTTGCAGGAATGAAAAAATAATTTTAATTTTAACCTATAAAAAAGTTGAATTGTATTCAAAATTCATATATTTGCACAAAAATAAATTTAAAAATTATATTGTTATGTCAGACATTACATCTAGAGTAAAAGCTATCATTGCTGATAAGCTTGATGTTGAAGAAACAGAAGTAACTCCAGAAGCTAGCTTCACTAATGATTTAGGAGCTGATTCTTTGGATACAGTAGAATTGATCATGGAATTTGAAAAAGAATTTAACATTCAAATCCCAGATGACCAAGCTGAAAAAATTCAGACTGTAGGTCATGCAATCGCTTACATTGAGGAAGTGATTAAATAGTAATTGTTTTACTGAAAAACTAAAAAAATTATGGAATTAAAGAGAGTAGTAGTTACAGGTTTTGGAGCCATTACGCCACTGGGCAGTAATGCACAGGAATATTGGGAAAATCTCACTAAGGGTGTAAGTGGTGCTGCACCTATTACTCTTTTTGATTCTACTAATTTTAAAACTCAATTTGCTTGTGAAGTCAAAAATTTTGACCCTCTTGCTCATTTTGATAAGAAAGAGGCGAAGAAAATGGACAGAAACACGCAGTTGGGACTTGTTGCAGCAAAAGAAGCTGTGGCACATAGTAGAATAATAGAAGATGAGGTAAACAAGGATAGAGTAGGTGTAGTTTGGGGTTCTGGAATTGGAGGATTAGGAACTTTTGAAGCCGAAGTTTTAGGCTGGGCAAATGCAGATGTTCCTAGGTTTAATCCGTTCTTTATTCCTAAGATGATAGCTGATATCACACCAGGGAATATCTCTATAGAATATGGATTCCATGGGCCGAATTATACTACTGTTTCTGCGTGCGCATCATCAACCAACGCTTTGATAGATGCTAAAATGCTTATTCAGTTAGGGAAAGCGGATGTTATCGTATGTGGGGGGTCAGAAGCTGCTGTTACAGCCAGTGGTGTGGGAGGCTTTAATGCCTTGATGGCTCTTTCTACAAGAAATGATGACCCGAAAACAGCATCTAGACCATTTGACAAAGACCGTGATGGTTTTGTCCTTGGAGAAGGAGCAGGTTGTATTATTCTTGAAGAATATGAGCACGCCGTAAAGCGAGGGGCAACTATCTATGCAGAGCTAAAAGGAGCAGGTCTAAGTGCCGATGCTTACCACATGACAGCTCCACATCCAGAAGGATTGGGAGCGTATCTTGTGATGAAAAACTGTTTAGAAGATGCTGGTGTTCAGCCTAATGAGGTGGATCATATCAATATGCATGGTACATCTACACCTCTTGGGGATGTAGCAGAATCTAGTGCTATCGCTAAATTATTCGGAGAACATGCTTATAATATTCAAATAAACTCTACAAAATCTATGACTGGGCATCTTCTAGGTGCAGCGGGTGTTATAGAAGCTATAGCAGCATTAGGAACCATCGTTCATGGTGTGGTGCCTCCTACTATCAATCATTTTACTGATGATGAACAGATAGACTCTCGTCTTAATTTTACATTTAATAAAGCTGTTCAGAGAGATGTAAAAGTAGCAATGAGTAATACTTTCGGTTTCGGAGGACATAATGCATGTGTTCTATTTAAGAAAATCTAATGAATAAGATTAGGAGGTATATTTCGGACTTTCTATTAAAGAAAAGAAGAGATACAAAATACCCCGATAGGGATCTGAAATTTATTGCCGATATTAGTAAACTCGTTGGATTTAAAATCCAAGATATAGAGCTATACAGAGAGGCTTTTTCCTTAAAAAAAAATTCTAAAGATGGTGGCTGTTCCAAAAACTATGAGAGACTCGAGTTTTTGGGGGATGCTATGATAGGAAGTATCATTTCTTATTATCTGTACGAGAACTATCCTAATCACAATGAAGGCTATCTCACGCAGATGAAATCCAAGATTGTCAATAGACAAAACCTCAATCGCTTGGGCGAACAGCTGTGTTTGACTAGTTATATTCAGAATTCTAAATTACAAGTTTTAGGAGAAAATATCTCGGGGAATTTATTGGAAGCATTGGTGGGAGCGGTGTATTTGGATGCTAATTATGAAATGTGTCAGTCCGTTGTCGAAAGATGGCTCCTTAACCCAAGTGAGATTACTAGAATAGAAAACAAAATAGTAAGCTACAAGAGCCTTCTTCTGGAATGGGGACAGAAAAAGAAAGTGAAGATACAGTATGAAACTGCTGAGGAACTCTTGCCTAATAAGAGTGTTTGTTTCAGATGTTCGGTTTTGCTTAATGAAGAAAAAATAGGCTGCGCTTCTGAGTCTTCGAAGAAAAAAGCCGAAGAAAAAGCGGCTAAAAGAGCGTTTTATGCATTAAATAAAAGAGAAAATATCCTTGAAAAATAACAAATTTTTCCTTGATTTTGAAGAAGAAGAAATTCTAATAGGGTTGATAAAATTGAAACAACAAATATCTAATCATGAGCTGTTTTTCAAGGTAAATCAACTCAATTTGTTTAATTTTCATAGGGCTAATGACCTAATGGCAGAGGATTATTTTAGGCATTACAAATTTCCAAAGTTTGAAACTTATGATGAAATTACACAAGCTAAATTTACTATCTTTGCTAACAAGTCTTTTTGGTCCGAAACAAAACAAACAAGTCCAAATGAGCTTTTTCAGCAGGGAGACGAAGAAAAATATTTTATAGATAAAGAAGTAGATTATATAATCTTTTCAAAAAATGGCTGGGAGGATTTTTCTAGTATAAATTTTCCTCAGGATTGGGTGGATTCTGTAGAAGAATTCCAGCTATCTTCAGAACATGAACTATACCAAATAATAATTTATGATAAATAGAGATATGAAAAAAACCAAGATAATAGCAACATTGGGGCCTGCATCTTCTAGCAGAGAGACCATGATAGAAATGATAAAAGAAGGAGTGGATGTGTTTAGAATCAATTTTTCTCACGCCGACTATGATTTGGTGAAGAAAAATGTGGAGCTTATCCGTTCTATCAACCAAGAGTATGGCTTTAATACGGCTATTCTTGGGGATTTACAAGGGCCTAAGCTCCGTGTAGGCGTGGTAAAAGAAGGTTCTTTTATCAACCCTGGGGACATTCTTACTTTCACCAATGAGAATGTAGAAGGTGACGCATCTAGAGTGTATATGACCTATGAAAGATTTGCAAAAGATGTAAAAGTAGGCGAGAGAATTCTGATAGATGATGGTAAATTGGTCTTTGAAGTTATAGAAACCAATCAAAAAGATATTGTAAAAGCAAAAGCAATACAAGGCGGCCCGCTCAGCTCTAAAAAAGGTGTAAACCTTCCTAATACAGCGATTTCGCTTCCTGCCCTTACAGAAAAGGATATAGAGGATGCTAAATTTATGCTGGATAATGAGTTTGACTGGATTGCACTTTCCTTTGTGAGACACGCACAGGATATTAAAGATTTGAAAGATTTGATTCAAAATCACACCAATGGAAAGCAGAATACTCCTATTATTGCCAAAATAGAAAAACCCGAAGGTGTAGAAAACATGGATGAAATCCTAAGAGAATGTGATGGAATCATGGTTGCCAGAGGAGATTTAGGAGTGGAAATCCCGATGGAGGAAGTTCCTGTGGTTCAGAAAAAGCTAGTAGAAGCAGCAAGAAATCACGCCAGACCTGTAATCATCGCTACACAGATGATGGAAACGATGATCAACAGCCTGACGCCGACTCGTGCGGAGGTGAATGATGTTGCCAATTCCGTGCTGGATGGTGCAGATGCTGTGATGCTTTCTGGTGAAACTTCTGTGGGGAAATATCCTGTGGATGTGATTAAAAACATGGCTAAAATTGTGAGCAATATAGAGAAAGACAAACTCTATATGAGCAGTAACAAGCCGATTGAAAAAATACAAACTGAGGACGAAGACCGCTACATTACAGATATGGTCTGCTATTCAGCGGTGAGAATCGCTAAAAAGGCCAATGCAAAAGGCATCATCACGCTTACCAATTCGGGTTATACAGCGTTCCAGATTTCGGCTCATAGACCTCATGCTCACATCATTGTATTCTGTTCAGACAGAAGAGTTTTAGCGAAGCTTAATCTTCTTTGGGGAGTTAGAGCGTTCTACTATGACATGCAGAAATCTACCGATGAAACGGTTATCCAAGTGAATATGTTGGCAAGTAATTACAGCTTTGTGAAGCAAGGAGATTTCGTGGTAAATCTAAATGCGATGCCAGTGTATGAAAGCGGAAAAACTAACACACTGAGACTTTCAACTATTTAAAATATTGTTTAATCTAAAATTGATAAAAATAAAATTATGTATCCAGAAGAATTGGTAATTCCTATGAAGGAAGAACTTACAGAAAATGGTTTCAAAGACCTTACAACGCCAGAGCAGGTTGTAGAAGCACTTGGGCAGAAAGGGACAACGCTATTGGTTATTAACTCCGTGTGCGGTTGCTCTGCTGGAGCAGCAAGACCAGGGGTGCTTTATTCCCTTACAGGAGATAAGAAACCAGATCATTTGGTGACTGCTTTTGCAGGATTTGATACGGAAGCTGTAGCAGAAGCGAGAAAGCACATGGCACCATTCCCGCCGTCTTCTCCATCTATTGCTTTGTTCAAAGATGGTGAGCTTGTTCATATGATAGAAAGACATCATATAGAAGGACATCCAGCAGGAGCTATCGCTGCTAACTTACAGGCGGCTTATGATGAATTCTGCTAAAAAGTATCTTTTTAGAAAAAGAATAAAGCCAATCTTTAATTACAAAGATTGGCTTTATTTATTTTTATGAGAAAATTATTTTTAAAACTATTTTAAATGGATATAAAATTTAATAAAATGGAAATGTTATAAAAAGAAAAAACCTTGGCAATCAGTGGATTATCAAGGTTTTAGAGTACCCCAGGCGGGACTTGAACCCGCACGCCAAAGGAGGCACAGGATTTTAAGTCCTGCGTGTCTACCAGTTCCACCACCAGGGCATGGAATGGAGCGAAAAACGGGATTCGAACCCGCGACCCCAACCTTGGCAAGGTTGTGCTCTACCAACTGAGCTATTTTCGCAACTGTGCGGATGAAGGGACTCGAACCCCCACGCCTCTCGGCACCAGATCCTAAGTCTGGCGTGGCTACCAATTACACCACATCCGCGGAAAAAATGAACTACTTTGTTCTTTTGTGATTGCAAATATACAAACTTATTTTTAATCTGCAAGTATAAATATATATTTTTTTATTTTTTCCTTTTAAAAGAGTTTTTTAACTTTACCAGCTAAAATTTATATTTCTATGGAATTACAAGGAACAGTGAAGAAAGTATTTGAAACTCAAACTTTTCCAAGCGGTTTTCAGAAAAGAGAGATGGTGTTACTTACAGAGGAACAATATCCGCAGCCCATCAGTATAGAGTTTTTATCTGAAAAAATATCACTTTTGGACCAAGTGTCAGAAGGAGATAAAGTAAAGGTAGGAATCAATATCAGAGGAAGAGAATGGACAAATCCAGAGGGACAGGTGAAGTATTTTAACTCTATCACAGCATGGAGATTGGAAAAAACAGATGGAAGCAGCTTTGATGAACCTGCATACACGGCACCTGCAGCACCACAATCTTCTGCGGTGAATGACAATCCGTTTGATGAAGAGTCAGATGATGATTTACCATTTTAAATAAAACCTTATCATAAAATAAATCCTGCTGTTTAGTAGGATTTTTTTAAATTTTAATAAATGTATCAATTAGATTCGGAAATTTGGTTTCCAGACCCATATAAATATCATCCCGAAAGTGAGATAGTAGCCGTAGGAGGAGATTTGTCTGCTCAGCGGCTGATTTTGGCTTATTCTTTGGGGATTTTTCCGTGGTTCAATGAAGGTGATGAAATTTTTTGGTGGAGTCCAGATCCTCGGTTTGTGCTTTTCCCAGAAGAGCTGAAAATTTCTAAATCGATGCGAAAAATCCTGAGAGATGGCAAATTTGTTTTCACAGAGAATAAATGTTTCGAAGAAGTGATGAGAAACTGCGCAAATATTTCACGAAGAGGGCAGGATGGAACTTGGATTTCGGAAGAAATGATAAAGGCGTACACAGAACTAAATCAGCAGGGAAAAGCCAAAAGTATAGAAGTCTGGGAAAATGGGGAGCTGGTAGGAGGTTTTTACGGTGTGGAAATGGGGCATGTTTTCTGTGGCGAGAGTATGTTTAGCAAAGTGAGTAATGCCAGCAAAGCAGGATTTATTCGGTTTGTAGAAAAAAATGCTGACCGATACCAACTCATAGATTGTCAGGTCTATACAGAGCATTTGGAAAGCCTTGGGGCGAGAGAAATTCCTAAAATAGAGTTTTTGGATATTCTCCGTAAGCCTACGAATTGATTTTGATAACCTTAAATTCTCCTTTGAGATAGGCTATCTGCATCTCGTTTTTTATTTCTTTGGGAAGTATGGTAACGGGAATGGTAAGTTTTAGGATTTTTTCCCAAGAGAGCGTCTGGTGATAGAGTTCATAGAAACCATAGCCGATGAATTTCCCGCCTTTGAAAGCCAGAAAAGAATGCTCGCCGAGTTTTCTCCCTTGCCCTACCCACAGTTCGTTCCTTCCAGCGAAAGAAATTTTCTTTTTCAAGGCTTTATAATCTAAATTTTCTTTTTGTAGAAAAGCCAATACTTTTTCTGCCTGAGAAGGATATTTGAAATTAAATAAATCCATTTCACCCTCATTCTTTTTAGATGAGGAAACGAAGAAAGAGCCTGTCTTTGCGCTGTATCTTACGGCGAAAGGTTTGGCAGTTCTTTTTATCAAACTTTTTTCTTTCAGCATCAGCTGGGCAATGATGTCCGTGCCCGTGAACTCGTAGTAGATTTGCTCTACATTGTTCTGAAACTGAATGTTTCTTTTGGATTTAGAGTTTAAAATTCCTTTTGCGGACTTGTAAATATTGTCGCTGAAATCACAGAAAATGATTTTTCCTGCTTTATCTTGTAGATAGAAAATCCCTTTTTCGGAAGGAAGATTTTCGGTAAGTTCGTTGATTTTATTGATATAGAGCTTGGATTGTGTTTCTTCTTGATGTTGCTGAATAATCTGGTTTTCAGTGTCTTTTGAGATTAGAAGTTTAAACAAGTCCAATGTCGCTCTGGCATCGCCGCCAGCACGATGAGCATCTGAAAGCGGGATGCCCACAGATTTACAAAGTTTCCCAAGCGAGTAGCTTTCTACATCGGGAATCAGTTTTTTTGCTAATGGAAGGGTGTCTATGGTATTGATTTTAAAATCAAATCCCAATCTTCGGAAAGACTGGCGCAGCATACGATAGTCAAACTCTACATTGTGTCCCACGAGTGTGGTGTTTTCGGTCATTTCTATCACTCGTTTCGCTATCTCGTGGAATTTTGGTGCTCTTCTGACCATTTTGGGTGTTATCCCAGTGAGTTTTTGGACATATTGGGTAATTTCGGCTTCGGGATTGATGAGTGTGATGAACTGGTCTACCACCTCATGTCCATCATAAACAAAAATGGCAAGCTCTATGATACATTCTTCTCTGAATCCTGCGCCGTTACTTTCTATGTCTATTACCGAATACATTTTGCTTTAATCAAAGCTACAAAGATAAAGTTTTAATGCTAAATGGTCAATGTTTGGAAAGTGTCTGCTTTATTTTTATTAAATTTTACTTAATAGATTAAATATAAATTCCCTCCGAAGTGAAGGGAATTTTAAATAAAAAATTATTTTTTAGAACCTTTGGTGGTCTTTTTCAGTCCTATCATTCCCATGATGGCTTTTGCGCCTTCTCTCATTAGGGTTTTCCCAAAAGTCTGTATCATAGGGCTTCCTAGGATGCTTTCAAACATAGAAGGCTCTTCCTTGGCAGGTTTGCTCTGCTGAGGTTTGCTGGTTTCTGTATCTGTAGTATTTCCCTGCTCTTCATTCATTCTTCGTAATAATATTTCGTAGGCAGACTCTTTGTCAACAGTTTGGTTGTATTTTCTTACTAATTCTGATTGGTTTACGAGATTGTCAATTTCCTCTGGAGATAGGATATCCATTCTACTTTCTGGCGAAATTAAATAAGTGTGAACCAGCGGAGTAGGGATTCCTTTTTCGTCTAATGCCGTTACGAAAGCCTCCCCAATTCCGAGGGACTGGATGAGTTCACTCGCTTTATAAAACTCACTCATAGGGTAGTTTTCCACGGCTTTGGAGATTTCTTTTTTGTCTTTTGCGGTGAATCCTCTTAGGGCGTGCTGTATTTTTAGTCCCAGCTGACTCAAAACAGATTCTGGAATATCGCCAGGCACCTGCGTGATGAAATAAATTCCCACACCTTTGGAACGAATAAGTTTTACCATCGTTTCTATTTGTTCTAAAAGTACTTTTGGAGCATCTTTAAAGATTAAATGAGCTTCGTCTATGAAAACAGCCAATTTAGGTTTATCTAGGTCACCTGCTTCTGGAAGAGTCAAATATATTTCAGCAAAAAGAGACAAAATAAAAGTAGAGAACAGGGCAGGTTTGTTTTGGATATCCACTACACGAAGGATGTTTACCACACCTTTTTCGTTTCTTGTTTTTAGTAAGTCTAAAACATCAAAGCTGGGTTCTCCGAAGATTTGTGTAGCGCCTTGTTGTTCCAGCGCTACGATGCTTCTCAGAATAGCGCCTAATGATGCAGGAGCGATAGAGCCATATCCATCGGCAAGTTCTTTTTTACCTTGTTCATTATCAGTTACATATTGTAATACCTTTTTCAAGTCTTCTAAGTCTATGAGAGGAAGACCTTTGTCATCACAATATTTGAAAACGATAGACATGATACTGGTCTGTGTATCGTTCAGCCCTAGAATTTTACTCAAAAGCACAGGTCCAAACTCGGTAACAGTAGCTCTAAGTTTTATTCCTTTCTCCGCAGAGAGAGACATTAGCTCCACAGGGAAAGCCTGTGGCTGGTATGGCAATTTGGTTTTATCATATCTTTCTTGGATACGGCTGTTCATTTCTCCTGTGGCTGCTATTCCAGAAAGGTCTCCCTTGATATCCATTACCAAAGAAGATACACCATGATGTGAGAGCTGCTCTACGAAGGCTTGTAGTGTTTTAGTTTTTCCTGTTCCTGTTGCTCCAGCGATGAGACCATGTCTGTTGATGGTTCGCAGAGGGATATTTACATCTACTTCAGGGATGACTTCTCCATCCAAAATACCTTTTCCTAGAGTAAAGAAATGCCCTTTTGTAGTGTAGCGAGGCGTAGTTTCTGCTATAAATTTTTCCTTTTTTGACATTATTTATGATTTTAGGGTCTAAAAATAAAAAAGAATTTATAAAATAACTAAAAAAGGAGATAGAAATTTCTATCTCCTTTATGTTGGTTTTTATTTTCTTATAGTTTATAAGTAAGACCAAGTCTTCCTCCAAAAGTATGAATTCCACCACCAAGTTGAAGGTTCAAACCAAGGTTTTTAGTAAAGAAATATCTTCCCCCAATTTGTAATCCTAAGTCAATACCTGAAACTGCAAAACTAGTATGGTAAGGTAGTAAAGCAGAAGGGCCAGTAGTAGTCTCTGAAACATTAGCATAACCCAATGTAGCCCCTGCATATAGATTAAATTCATTTGGAAGTTTTAGTAATCTATCAAAATAATAGTTTCCATTAACACCAAATGTGAAAATTGAGTACTTGCTTTCAAGATAACCTTCACTTATTTTTTTAGAACTATAAGAAGCCTCTGCTCCAATAGTGAAGTCTCTAGCTATTCCATAATCTAGCCCTAAATACACAGGTACTCCCCATCCAGAAAGACCTACGCCTCCATTAATTTGTACTTTGTTTTTTTCTAATCCTTGTGCAGATGCTGTAGCTACAGCAAAAAATAAAGATGCACATGCTAAAATCTTTTTCATAAAAAATAAAATTTAAATTTTTAAAACAGAGACAAAGATATGCATATTTTTTAGATAGAAAAATATTTCACATTAAAATAATATTTAATAACTTTATAAAATGTAAAAAAATAGACTTTATAATTATGGACAAAATAAAAAATCACATTGGGTTGATTATTGTTTCAGCCGCAATAGTTTTTTCTACTTTTTTGGCTGCTAATGCTTTTAAAAATAGAAATTCAAATAATGACACTATCAATGTTACAGGGCTTGGGAGCAAGGACTTTGAGTCTGACCTTATCGTATGGAATAGTTCTTTTACAAAGAAAAGTGCGGATTTGAAAAGTGCTTATGCTTCACTGGAAAAAGACAGAGATGCCCTCAAAAATTATCTATTGTCTAAAGGTGTGAAAGAAAAGGAAATCGTGTTTTCTTCGGTAGGAATTTCTAAGGATTTTGATAGAACTTATGATGAGTATCAGAATGTTCGTTCAGAAGTATTTACAGGATACACGCTGAAACAAAATGTGCAGGTGGAGAGCAAAGAAGTGGAAAAAATAGAGAATATCTCCCGCCAAGTTACCGAGCTTATCAATTCTGGTGTGGAGCTGTACTCTGAGCAGCCAGAATATTATTACACTAAATTAGCTGAGCTAAAACTAAAAATGATAGCTGAAGCGACTAAAGATGCGAAACTTCGTGCTGAAAAAATTGCTGAAAACGCAGGAGCAAAACTCGGTGATTTGAAAAAATCTGAAATGGGAGTTTTCCAGATTATTGCGCAGAATTCTTCAGAGGACTATTCTTGGGGAGGTTCGTTTAATACTTCATCTAAAAAGAAGACAGCCAATATCACCATGAAGCTCTCCTACAATATTAGATAAATTTCATACCTTTGCGGTTTTCAGATTATTTATGATAAATACAAGTCCGAAAACAGTAGCATTTCATACACTCGGGTGTAAGCTTAATTTTGCAGAAACATCTACTATTGCGCGCCAGCTTATAGGGGCTGGATATGAGAAAGTAGAGTTCGATGACCCTGCGCAAGTCTATGTGATTAACACATGCTCAGTAACAGATAATGCCGATAAAGAGTGCAAGTTTCATGTGAAAAGAGCAGTGAAGGCCAATCCAGATGGGCTGGTGGTAGTTTTGGGATGCTATGCACAGCTGAAACCAGAAGAAATTTCCGCAATAGAAGGTGTGGATTTGGTTTTAGGAGCGAAGGAGAAATTTAATTTGCTTAATTTCCTTGATGATTTAAGGAAGTCCGAAAGCTCTGCACAGGTTCACTCTTGTGAAATAGAAGATGCAGATTTCTTTATAGGTTCTTATTCCATTGGGGACAGGACTCGTGCCTTTCTGAAAGTTCAGGATGGCTGTGATTACAAATGTACTTATTGTACAATCCCGATGGCGAGAGGGATTTCCCGCTCCGATACGATAGAAAATATTGTCAAAAATGCCCAGCAGATTGCCCAGCAGGATATTAAGGAAATTGTCTTGACGGGAGTGAATATTGGTGATTACGGAAAGGGCGAATTTGGGAATAAAAAACATGAACATACATTTTTGGATTTAGTGACAGCACTGAATGAAGTGGATGGCATCGAGCGAATCCGAATTTCTTCCATAGAGCCTAATTTGCTAAAAGATGAAACTATAGAACTTGTAGCGAAGAGCAAGAGTTTTGTGCCGCATTTTCATATTCCGTTGCAGTCGGGCTCAGATGAGATTTTGAAAAAAATGAAACGCCGTTATCTCACGGCTCTTTATACGAGTAGAGTGAATAAGATAAGGGAAATCCTGCCTGATGCAGCTATCGGTGTGGATGTAATCGTAGGTTTCCCAGGTGAGACCGAGGAAAAGTTCTTGGAAACTTATAACTTTTTAGCAGAGTTGCCAATCAGCTACCTGCATGTATTTACATATTCTGAAAGGGACAATACGGAGGCGGTTAGCATGGAGGGTGTGGTTCCTATTTCGGAGAGAAAGAGAAGGAATAAAATGCTCAGAATTCTTTCTGAGAAGAAAAAAATGGCTTTCTACCAAACACAGCTAGGGAAAGTTCTGCCTGTTCTTTGGGAGCATGAAGAGAAAAACGGAATGATGTTTGGCTTTACGGATAACTATGTCAGAGTTCAAAAACCATATGACAAAAAGTCCGTGAATAAAGTAGAAAGAGTGAAATTAGAAAAAATTTCAAAGGAAGGAAATGTAGTAGTTTCTAGTTCTTTTGAGGAATTTTTAACAAAAGTTTAACCTCTATTGTCATTACAATGGAGGAAGTTTTTTTATTTTAGTGGATTGAATTTTCTTAAAATATTATGTCACAAAAAAGCACATACGGCGACAATGTCATCTCCCTGAGAGATGTAAAAATAGTTCAGAAGAATTTTACAGTTCTTTCTAATGTTAATCTGACCATAAAAAAAGGTAAGTTTAATTATCTCATTGGGAAAACAGGTTCTGGAAAAAGTAGCCTTCTCAAGGTTCTTTATGGGCATCTTCCACTCCGTGAGGGAGAAGGAGAGGTGGTTGGTTTTGATTTGACAAAACTAAAAGTATCCCGTATTCCTGATTTGAGAAGAAAACTGGGAATTATTTTCCAAGATTTCCAGTTGCTTATGGATAGAACGGTAGAGAAAAATCTTCTTTTCGTTTTAGAAGCGACAGGTTGGAAGGATAGAAGCCTGATGGAAGAGAGAATAGATGATGTTCTCAGTAGTGTAGGAATGAAAACCAAAAAACACAAAATGCCTCACGAATTGTCTGGTGGAGAGCAGCAGCGTGTAGCTATAGCAAGAGCTTTGCTGAATCATCCCGAACTTATCTTGGCAGACGAGCCTACGGGAAACCTAGACCCAGAGACTTCTAATGATATCATGACTTTGCTAAGACAAGTGTCTGAGGAGAGAAATTGTGCAGTGCTGATGGCTACGCATGATTATCATTTGATACAGAATTTCCCAGGGCAGGCTATCCGTTGTGAAGATGGGACAGTATCTGTTTTACAGGATACAAGTATACTTTTTGAATAAAAACAGGATTGATTTTAACTTTTTTCAATAAAAATCAAATTTAATTGGTTAAATGATGTTAAATTGTGTAAAAATTTAGTTAAAACACAAATTTAATGCAATATCATTAATAAATGCTCGTTTTTGATATTAGTAACCAATTAAATTTTTAAGTATCATGAAAAAGTTAGTTTTTGCAAGTTTATTCCTTGCATTAGGAACATTCGCAGTAAATGCACAGTCTACTCCATCAAAAAAGAAAGCAGACCCTTCTAAGAAATCGGCTAAACAATCGCCTAAAAAATCAGCTCAGCCTGGTGAAGCAGAACATGCTGTTCCTGTTGCTCATGAAAGCGGAAGTCATCCTTCAGTGGATAAAGAACAGCCAAAACAAAAGGAATCAGAGGATAAAAAGGAGGAACATCCTGTAAATCCACAGAAATAGATTTTATTGTTTATTATAGATAGCCACTTCTGAAAAAGAAGTGGTTATTTTTTATGGGTAAATTCTTATCTTTGCGCCCAAAGTTTTAAAAGATGAGTAAAATTCGTGTTCGTTTTGCACCGAGTCCTACGGGCCCTCTGCATCTTGGTGGAGTGAGAACAGCATTATACAATTACCTTTTTGCTAAAAGCCAAGGAGGAGATTTTATTTTAAGAATAGAAGATACAGATACTGCCCGCTATGTGGAGGGAGCAGAAGACTACATCATGGAGGCACTGGACTGGCTGGGAATACAGCCTGTGGAAAGCCCTAGAAAAGGAGGGCCATATGCGCCATACAGACAGTCTGAAAGGAGAGAAATCTATGACAAATATACAGAGGAAATTCTAAAAACGGATTATGCCTACTTGGCGTTTGATACTCCAGAAGAGCTTGATAAAATCAGACAGGAATACGAAGCCAAAGGAGAAGTTTTTTCTTATAATAATGTTACTAGAAACAGCCTGAGAAACAGCATTGCACTTCCGAAAGATGAGGTGGAAAAGCTTTTGGCTAAAAAAGTTCCTTTCGTGGTTAGGTTTAAAATGCCAGAAAACCGAGTGATGGAGCTGAGTGATATTATCCGTGGGAATTTCAGTGTAAATACGGATACTCTGGATGATAAAGTTTTGGTGAAACAAGATGGAATGCCGACTTATCATTTCGCAAATATCATCGATGACCACGAGATGCAGATTACCAATGTGATTCGTGGAGAAGAGTGGCTGCCGTCAATGGCTCTGCATGTATTGTTATACGAAGCAATGGGCTGGAAAGCACCAGAATTTGCGCATTTACCACTGATACTAAAACCAGAAGGAAAAGGAAAACTCAGCAAAAGAGACGGTGATAAATTCGGGTTTCCTGTATTTCCGTTGAATTTTACTGATAAAGAAACAGGCGCAGTATCCAAAGGATATCGTGAGGAAGGCTATTTCCCAGAAGCGTTTGTGAATTTCTTGGCACTTTTGGGCTGGTCGCCATCTGATGATAAAGAAATCTTGTCATTAGAGGAGATGATTCAGGAATTTAATTTGCATAAAGTTCATAAATCTGGAGCAAGATTTAGCAAAGAAAAAGCAGAATGGTTTAACAGCCAATATCTTAAAATGAAAACAGATGAAGAGCTGCTAGTTTTACTCAAAGAGATAGAAGCAGTGAAAACTTCTGGAGTTAGTGATGATAGGTTGATTACGATTATTGGGTTGATGAAAGAGAGAGCGGTTTTCGTGAAAGATATCTATGAGCAGGGACAGTTTTTCTTCTCTGCGCCAGCAGATTATGATGAAAAAGCCATCAAAAAAGCGTGGGCAGATACCACAGGAGAACTCCTTGCGGAGTTTGCACAGAAATTAGAAAATACAGATTTCCAATCAGAGGTTCTCAAAAATCTTATTCATGATTTCGCAGCCGAAAAAGAATTAGGAATGGGTAAAGTGATGATGCCGCTGCGTTTGGCTTTGGTGGGAGAACTGAAAGGGCCAGATGTTCCTGATATTATGAATATTATAGGAAAAGAAAAAACGATAGAACGAATCAAGAAATTGATAGAAACTCAAAAAAAATAAATTCATATTTGATTTTTAAATTTATTAGTATTTTTGAAAACTCAAATATTATTCAAAATTAGAAATATGGAATACTTGGATTTTGAACAACCGATAAAAGAGTTGATGGAACAATATGAAAAATGCGCCATCGTAGGCGAAGAAAGTGGAGTGGATGTTTCAGCAACTTGCAAACAGATAGAAGAAAAAATCATCAAGACTAAAAAGAAAATCTATGGCAACCTTACGCCATGGCAGAGAGTGCAGCTTTCCCGCCACCCAGATAGACCTTATACATTGGACTATATCCACGGAATAGCAGATGAGGGCAGTGTTGTCGAGCTTCATGGCGATAGATGTTTTGCGGACGACCCAGCGATGATAGGCGCGATGATAAAAATAAATGGTCAAAGCGTGATGGTTATCGGGACACAAAAGGGAAGAACCACGAAGGAAAGACAATACAGAAGATTTGGAATGTCTAATCCTGACGGGTATCGTAAGGCGCTGAGATTGATGAAGTTGGCTGAGAAATTTAATATGCCTATCGTGACTTTAATAGACACTCCTGGGGCTTATCCTGGTCTTGAGGCGGAGGAAAGAGGACAAGGAGAGGCTATTGCAAGAAATATTTTTGAAATGAGCCTGCTGAAAGTTCCTGTAATCGCTATTGTTATCGGTGAGGGAGCTAGTGGAGGAGCTCTAGGGATAGGTGTGGGGAATAAGGTCTATATGATGGAAAATACTTGGTATTCAGTGATTTCGCCAGAGTCTTGTTCTTCTATTCTTTGGAGAAGCTGGGAATACAAAGAAACAGCTGCTGATACACTAAAACTTACAGCGCAAGATATGCTGAAAGAAAAATTAATAGACGGCATTATCGCAGAGCCTCTTGGCGGAGCGCACTATGAACCTGCAGAAGCGTTTGCTAGTGTAAAAGATACAATTTTAAAAAATATAAAAGCATATAAAGGCTTTACTGAAGATGAACTTGCTACACAAAGACAAGAAAAATTTGTAGCAATGGGACAATACAAAGGATAATTAAATAAAAAAAGCTGGAGAAATTTCCAGCTTGTTTATTTTTATTTTTATTTTTATTTCACGCCTAATGTTAGTTGATAATCAGCATTGATGGTGCTTGAGTGTTGGTAATTTCCTCCACATACCACGGACGAAATAGTGTATGAACCTTTGTTTAAAGACATTCTTCCCGTAGAGTTTGCAGCGACATTGATATGATAATTATTTTTCCCTGTAAAATTTACTACAATTGGGCATTTTGATAGATTTTTGACAGTTACATATGCACTGTTCCCTTTGCTGCTTCCATTAAGTATTCTGGTAGCTTCCTCAGCAGTCTCTTGGTGACTTCTATGGCTGTTGGATTGGTGAGAAGTTGAGGTTTGTGCTGAAGAGCTACCGCTTCCTAAACGGGCTAACTTTCTTCTAAACTCAGGAGTTTTAGGGTGGCTAGGGTAGTTTACTATGAAATTTGCAACCACCTTAGGGTCATTGGATTTTTCTGTCATTTCTATGGTATGTTGGGACTGAGCGAATATACCAGCAGACAGAAATCCTAAAAGAAGTAAAATCGTTTTTTTCATCTTTATAAAAATTTGTATCTTTGCCAA
>CAUQVP010000009.1:0-30861 GCA_963521545.1 uncultured Flavobacteriaceae bacterium
GCTTCTGACAGGGTCTGGTAGAAATCTTCCCCGTATTTCCGGATGAGTGGTTTTTTCAGGAATTGATAGACTTTTACGCCCAATTCTTTTCCCAAAGTGCAGGCATCAGAGCAGATATCCCATTCGTGGTAGTTAATCGCAGAAAAATTAGAATATTCTGTGATACGAATAGGGTAGAGGTGGCAGGAAATAGGCTTCTGCCATTCGATAACGCCGTCTTCATAGGCTTTTTCTATGGCGCATTTGGTGTAGCCTTTTTCATCAAAAATCACATAGGCGCACTCTGCATTATTCACCAAAGGAGTAACCAAATCTCCTTCAAAATCAAGCGTATAGGTACCTTGCTCCTCGATGGCTTGGATTCCTTCTGGACGGAGATAAGGCTTTATTTTAGGGTAAATTTCATCTAATATTTTGGTTTCATCTTCATCGAGAGGAGCTCCTGCATCGCCGTCCACACAGCAGATTCCCTTGCATTTAGCAAGGTTGCACACGAATTCTTCGGAAAATAAATCTTCAGAAATTAGTTTATCATCTATTTGAATCATATTAAATTTATAAAATTAGGGTTAAATTTGTCCAAAAGACAAGAAATTATAATAATCCAAAATCCCAGTTCCTGCAGCCAAGGGTATTTTAAAAACCTTAAAAATCGGCTCAGGATAATGCTGATAGGGAATATAACGAGCAGCAGATATTCTCTG
Organism: uncultured Flavobacteriaceae bacterium; assembly: GCA_963521545.1. Lineage (GTDB taxonomy): Bacteria > Bacteroidota > Bacteroidia > Flavobacteriales > Weeksellaceae > JABCPE02. The sequence continues at coordinate 705 of CAUQVP010000009.1, forward strand.
TGAGAGCCCATATAAAAGATTAAAATCAGAATTTGAACCAATAAGAATGATAGCAAGAAAGCGTATTTAAACTTACTAGTCGGACTCTTCTTATTCAAATTCATAAAATGATCTCCCACAGCCAAAATACACATTACTAAAATGGGAATTAAGCTATAAAAAGAGGAAAAATCTGTAATTATTTCATTGGAAATCAGTGGGATATAGTCTTCCGTTAGGATGTCTATTTCAAGCAGATACATCAGGCATGCATATCCCAAAATTACCATAAAACATCCCAAAATAAGCTGGAAAATATTTTTAAATACTTTGTCTGATTTGGTGATGATGTGGATAATTACGAAAATAAAAAGTGTCCAAGTTGTCGGCAAGAAAATATAACTGACAGCCAGTATACTACCAACCAAAAGGAAAGAGTCTTTCCTGATTCTATCATCTTCATTTGTGAAGAAAAATAATAAAATAGAGTTGGTAAATAGCGCCATAGAAATCCCTACATCCAGATTTCCATCATAAAATGAAAAAATAAAAATAGAGTATAGAATTAGCGGCAGATGGGTTTTTCTATTCAGAGAAATTTTATTGAACAAAACATAGCCCATCGCCAGCCCTACAAAGGCGATGGAGGTAGAGAAAATGTTAGAAAATGTAAACTCCAAATCGTTTGAAATTAGAATAAAAAGCAATAAAGCTCCTATGTAAGTAGGAACCGAAAATAAATTGGTTTTCTTTGATAACAAACGAAACATTTCTTCTATTTTTTGCTTTCTAAATCAGCCACATATTCCTTGATAAGCTGGTCATTACTCCTTGGGCAGATCAGCAGAGCCTCCTCCGTATCTATCACAATATAGTCTGTAAGTCCATCGACCACAGCAGTTTTTTCAGGATTTTTGAGTCTGATGATATTTCCTTTTGCGTTATAAACATTGCAGTTGTTAGAGATGGTGTTGTTGTTCTCATCTCGCTCAGCATTTTCAAACACAGAAGTCCAAGTTCCCAAATCAGACCAGCCCAAGTCAGCAGGAATCACATAGACATTATCGGCCTTTTCTAAAATTCCGTTGTCTATGGATACTTTTTCTACATTAGGATAAATTTCCTCTATGTATGGTGCTTCTTTTTCGGTGTTGTATGCCTCTGTTTTGAACTGTTCTGCCATTTTTGGAAGATAGTTTTCAAAGGCTTTTTGGATAGATTTCACATTCCAGATGAAAATCCCAGCATTCCAGAGATATTCTTTCGTTGCTAAGAATTTTTCTGCTGTTTCTAAATTAGGTTTTTCAGTGAAAGTTTTTACTTTGCATATTTCAGCAGATTTTTCTTCTGAAAACTGAATGTAGCCGTAGCCTGTGTCAGGGCGTGTGGGCTGTATCCCGAGCGTGATGAGATAGCCATTCTGGCTCGCCTTTTCAAAAGCAAATTCTATCTTTTCACAAAAAGTTTTTTCTTTTAAAATTAGATGGTCTGCGGGCAGTACAACGATGTTAGCATTTGGGTTTATTTTTGCTATTTTGTTGGTTATGTAGATGTTACACGCCGCAGTATTTCTCATCATAGGTTCTCCGATGATGTTTTTCTTGTCAAGTTCAGGAATTTGAGCAGATGTCAGTTCTAAATATTCCTTATTGGTTACCACAAAAATATTTTCCACAGGAACCACCTGCTTTATTCGCTCAAAGGTCTGCTGTATCATGGTCTTTCCTGTTCCCAAGATATCATGGAACTGTTTAGGAAATTTAGCCGTACTCATAGGCCAAAAACGGCTTCCGATGCCGCCCGCCATTATGACACAATAGTTATTATTTGGGTTCATTTTTTTCGTTAGTCATTATTTTGTCCGCTCCACTCTCGCACAGGATTTGAATAAGTACATTCTCCCTGTACTGAGATTTTTGCAAAGGTAACGCTTTTTCTTCTTTTCTTCTATCTGGTAAATGTCCGTTTGATAAATAAATTTTTCTCCAATGGGCAAATCCTCCACATAGGCTTTATTATCAGAGTGTTCGCTGTCAAAATATTTTACCAGCTCTGGACTGGACATGAAGTTGGCTTTCGGATTTTTAGCAAAATTTAAAATCAAAGGTTTCAGCTCCTCGGAATAAATCGAAATACTCTCCAACAACATTTTCCGAAAGGTCATCTTCCATTCTTTTCCATGTGGAAGAATATTTTTCTTTTCATTAAAAGCCACTAAATGGGCGATTTCATGTGTAAAGACAAAGAAAAAAAGCTCTGGTTCCAGCGTTCCATTGATGGTTATTTGGTGGGAGTTATTAGGCATTGATTTATAATCTCCTAATTTGCTGTGTCTGTTTTTTGTGATTTTGATATGGCACATATGCCCTTCCAGCCATTTTTTTAGGTAGGGCATGCTGTTTGGAGGCAAAAATCTTTCTAATAACTCAGTAGACATCTCAAAATCAGTTAAATAAATCTCCTATAACTCCATCTTCTGGAATATCCGTTTCTTCCTGCTGTACAGGTTCTTCTTCCGCCTCTTCCTGCGGTTCTGGAATTGTGATATTTATGGATTTTATTTTCTCTTTCACGAACTGATTTCCCATTGCTTTTATTCCTTTTATGGAGATAAAGTCATCAATATCAATGGTTTCTGGCTCTTTTTCCTTTCCGTTTTTATCTTTTGCAAAGATAATTTCTGCTGTGCAGCCATCACTGGTTCCCACAAATTCTATGAAGGATTTAGGATGCTCACTCGGCATAAAGTTCTGAATATTAGCCGTGTTTTCTAATAAAAATCGTTTAATGAAATAAATATCCTTTTCGCCGTCATAATAGATGCACGAAACAGCCTGTTCTGGATGCCATTTTTCCAAAATCAGATAATCATCATCAAAACGATTCATCAGGTCAAATGAAATCAGTTTTGCTTCTCCTTTGGTATTGATAGTCAATATTTTATCATCACCTTTAAAGCTGCCGAGCAGAACTCCTCTGCCTTCCACATTCAGCCTTCTTACACTTTCATCGAACCAAATTTTTCTCGGAGCCAGCGTGGAGATGCCCTCTTCTTTTAGTTCTATTTTCTTAACGGAATATTTTGTTACGAGATTTCCTTTGGAATCACGCCCTTTTATCGCTAAATCAGAGAAATCTATATCGATTCTGTTTTTTCTAATTCTCGCACTAGGTTTTAGTAAAACACTGATGATTTCTGCCTCTCCATTTGGATTTGCAGAAAAATACAGCACTTCTGAGCCTTTTACATCCGAAGCAAGTTTGTATTCATTATTTCGGATAACTCCCGTTACCGAGAACCTTTTCATGTAATATGGCCCGTCTTTTCCCTCGCGGTAGACCATGTTATAAACGGTTCGCTTGTCATTCTTTTTCCATACGCCTACATGCAGAATATCTTTTCCGATGAAGGTTTTTGCTTCCACTTTGGTAACCTGCATCGTTCCATCTTTTCGGAAAGTGATGATGTCATCTAAATCTGAACAGTCAAAAACATATTCATCTTTTTTGAGCGAAGTTCCGATGAATCCTTCAGCTCTGTTGATGTAGAATTTCTCGTTTGCTACCGCTACATTGGTCGCATCTATGTTGTCAAAAACACGAATTTCCGTACGGCGAGGCTTGTCTTTTCCATATTTTTTCTGGATGTTTTGGAAATAATTGATGGCATAATCCACCAAGTTTTTCAAATCATGTTTTACCTGCTCCATTCTGTCCTCTAGTGCAGCGATGTTTTCCAGTGCTTTATCTCTATCGTAGCGCGAAATTCGCATGAAAGGAAGTTCTGTCAGTCGGGCAATGTCCTCCGTAACTACCTCACGCATAAGGTTTTTGATAAATGGTTTTAAAGCAGTATCAATCGCCGAATAAACTTCTTCTTTGCTGGTTTTACCTTTGATTTCTTGGTAAATTTCATTCTCGATGAAGATTTTTTCCAAACTCGCAAAATGCCATTTTTCCTGAAGTTCGTGCAGTTCTATTTCCAGCTCTTTTTTCAGAAGAGAAACCGTGTGGTCTGTGTTGTATTTCAGTATTTCCGAAACCGAAAGGAACATCGGTTTGTCTCCCACGATTACGCAGGCATTCGGCGAAATAGAAACTTCGCAGTCCGTGAAAGCATACAGGGCATCTATCATCATGTCTGGCGAAACATCATTAGCCAGTAAGATATTGATTTCTACTTCATCAGAAGTATTGTCCTCTATTTTTTTGATTTTGATTTTGCCCTTTTCGTTAGCTTTTAAAATGCTGTCAATCAGGTCACCTGTATTTTTAGAAAAAGGTAACTCTGTGATGCATAGAGTATTTTTGTCTTTTTGAATAATTCTGGCTCTAGCGCGGATTTTTCCACCTCGTTTTCCATCATTATAGTTGGAAACATCCAAAAGTCCAGCCGTAAGGAAATCAGGGTAAAGTTGGAAACTTTTTCCTTTTAGATAAAGAATAGAAGCGTCCAGTAACTCATTGAAATTGTGAGGCATAATTTTAGTAGAAAGCCCCACACCGATGCCTTCCACGCCTTGTGCAAGGAGCAGCGGAAACTTCACAGGAAGGTCCACAGGCTCGTTGTTTCTTCCGTCATAGGATTTTACCCATTCCGTAGTTTTAGGGTTAAAAACCACCTCCAAAGCGAAAGGCGTAAGCCTCGCTTCGATGTATCTTGCTGCCGCTGCTGAGTCTCCCGTGTAGATATTTCCCCAGTTTCCCTGAGTGTCTATCAGAAGTTCTTTCTGACCAATCTGCACCATGGCATCCGTGATGGAGGCATCCCCATGCGGGTGGTATTTCATGGTGTTTCCCACGATGTTTGCCACCTTGTTGTATCTTCCATCTTCCAGCTCGCGCATGGAGTGCATGATACGGCGCTGAACGGGCTTAAAACCGTCATAAACAGATGGAATGGCACGGTCTAAAATCACATAAGAGGCGTAATCAAGAAACCAATCTTGATAAAGCCCAGATATTTTTTTTAGAGTTTCTTCTTTATGTTCGTTTTCTTGCATTTATTTTGTGTTTATCAGTCTGATATTTTGGTCGTTTAACTTGGTTTGAAGCCATTTTTTCAGCTTTTCTTCATCCAGCTTCTCTTTTTCTTTGATCTGGTAGAGGACAATATTTTCCTGTTTACGAGAATCTTTTTCGTAACTATTTAGTTTTCCGATAGATATGTTTTCTATCTCTGGGAAAATGATTCTGAGTTCTTTGATGAGTTGTCGGTCATCAAATTTGTATTCATTCAGCTCCGCAGTAAGATTTTGGATGATGATATCTTTTTCAGAGAAATCCTTGTTCTGCTGATTGATTTCAGCTAAAATTTCACTTTTTAGATTAGATGAATTATTTTTTATCAAGAGTTTTGTATCCTTGATTTCGTAGCTGTCAGCAAGTTTTTTGTTAAGCGCTTGAATTTCAATACTGTCCATTCGCTGGTTTAGTAAAACCAATTCTATGGTTTTTGGTGTTTCATTTTTGTTTATTTTCTTATAAATCACCGTGTGCCCTCTGTCTGTAAATTCGTTTTTGATGAAATTTTCTACATTTTTGGTGTATTTATTATCACTAATGAGACGATAAGCCAAGAAAATACTTGGAATAATCATAATAGTAAACAAAATATAAATGGAATATTTTACTTTTCTGTCAAATTTTTCGTCCTGAGTAGAAACAGGTTTGTATTTAAGGAATTTAACAATAGTAAATGTAGCAATGGCGATGAAGAAACAGTTGATAGAGTATAAATATAAAGCTCCAGCAAAAAATTTAAAATTAAAAGTTGCCAGCCCAAAACCTGCCGTACAAAGAGGCGGCATAAGCGCTGTGGCAATAGCTACCCCAGGGATAGGATTTCCTTTTTCTACACGGGTGATGGAAATTATTCCTACAATTCCACCAATGAAAGCAATCAAAACATCATAAATATTAGGTGATGTTCTAGCTAAAATCTCAGACTGAGCCTCTTTAAAGGGACTGAGAGTAAAGTAAATCGCAGAGACTAAAAGACTCACGATAGTAGCCGTAAGTAGGTTTTTTCCTGATTTTTTTAGAAGAGTTAAATCATAAATGGCAAGGGCAACCCCAATTCCTACAATAGGTCCCATAAGTGGAGAAATCAGCATGGCACCTATAATCACAGCTGTAGAATTGACATTCAGACCAATAGATGCAATGAATATAGCACAAGCCAAAATCCAAAGATTAGCACCTTTGAATGAAATGTTTTTTAAGACATCTTGTAGGACTTTTTCTTGTTTCTCTTCTCCTTCGTGTAAGTTAAATAAATTATGTTGTTTCATACTATCTATTGTCGTTATCGCTGTTTTTCTTTGTTGGCTTTTATTGTTCGTTGTAAAGAAAGTTTTAAATCCCTTATTTCACTGCTTGTAAGGTAGGAAATGTCGTATTTTAGGATACTTTCTTTATGTTTTTTACTTGTGATTTTTATGTATAATCTTTTGAATAATAATGCATCTACGATTTCAAAGGAAACGAGTTTGTATTTTGGGAATTCATCTTTTGCTTCTTTTCCTAAAAAAGGGATGATAGAGTGGTTTTTGAAGTTGAGAGCTTCTCCATCGCTATCGTATTCGAATATCTGGCGACCTCTCAGGAAGATAATCACCAATCCCGCTCCTCCGATGAGTAAAAGGGATATGCTCGCCATTTTCCCAAAAACAGGCAGTTTGATGATGTTTAAAAAAGTCATAGCTCCGCCTATTATCGCAAAGAGCAGGGAAAAAGTCAGTAAAAAATTGTATATAGGTGCTTTTTTTCTGTTGCTTAATCTCATGATACAAAAATAAATTATTGAATATTAAATTTTACTCTGTTATAGCTTCTTCTACTACTAAGTTTTCAAGGATAAAATTCTGTCTATCAGGCGTATTTTTTCCCATATAGAACTCCAAAAGCTGGTCTATTGTGGTGTCTTTACCCACCACCACAGGCTCAAGGCGGATGTCTTTCCCAATGAAGTGTTTAAACTCTTCTGGTGAAATCTCTCCAAGCCCTTTAAACCTCGTAATTTCAGGGTTTTTTCCTAAATCTTCCAGCGCCTTTATTCGCTCTGCTTCAGTGTAGCAGTAGCGGGTTTCTTTTTTGTTTCTTACCCTAAACAAAGGCGTTTGGAGAATATATAGATGTCCATTCTTAATCACATCAGGGAAAAACTGTAGGAAGAAAGTAATCATCAGAAGTCTAATGTGCATACCATCTACATCGGCATCGGTAGCGATGATGACCTGATTATATCTCAAATCTTCCAGACTTTCCTCAATATTTAGAGCGGCTTGTAAAAGGTTAAACTCCTCATTTTCATACACTACTTTTTTGGTTAGTCCGTAGCAGTTGAGAGGTTTCCCTTTTAGCGAAAATACAGCCTGAGTTTCCACATCTCTACTCTTTGTGATAGAGCCAGATGCAGAGTCTCCCTCTGTTATAAATATTTGAGTTTCAGTCTTTCTGGCTGCCTTTTGGTCGTTGTAATGCTGTCGGCAGTCTCTCAGTTTTTTATTGTGAAGAGAAACCTTTTTGGCTCTTTCTCTTGCTAATTTTTGAATACCCGAAAGTTCTTTTCTTTCCCTTTCAGAAACTAATATTTTACGGTGAATAGCATCGGCAATTTCGGGATTTTTATGAAGGAAATTGTCCAGTTTGCTTTTCATGTAATTATTGACAAAAGTTCGGATAGTTTCCAGCTCGTTGCCATTCGCGTCCTGTCCCATAGTGGTGGAGCCTAATTTGGTCTTGGTCTGAGACTCAAAAACAGGATTTCCGACATTGATATACACTGCACCGATGATGGATTTTCTAATATCCGCAGCCTCAAAATTTTTCCCAAAAAACTCTTTGATAGTCTTTACAAAAGCCTCCTTAAAGGCATTAAGGTGAGTTCCTCCCTGCGAGGTGTATTGTCCATTGACAAATGAAAAATAGGTTTCTGACTGGGATTTATCCGAATGGGTAATCGCTATCTCCATGTCTTCATCCTTTATGTGGATGATAGGGTAGAGGATTTCGCCGTCTATTTCTTCTTCTAATAGGTCTTTCAGCCCGTTTTCAGATTCGAAAACAGAGTCGTTATAATAGATTTTCAGCCCTAAATTTAGATAAGTATAATTGCGAAGCATACGCTCCACATATTCATTTCTAAATTTATAATTTACGAAAATAGTGCTGTCAGGAATGAAACTTACCTCCGTTCCATTCTTTTCGGTGGTGTCTGTTTCTTCCGTTACTTCCACCAGTTTACCCTCATGAAATTGGGCGGATCTGGTTTTCCCATCTCGGACAGATTTTACCTGAAAAAAAGTAGAAAGGAAATTGACCGCCTTGGTTCCTACACCATTCAGACCGATAGATTTTTTAAAGGCGCCGTCATCGTATTTCCCACCCGTATTCATTTTGGAAACTACATCTACGATTTTTCCCAAAGGAATTCCACGACCATAGTCGCGTACAGTGACTTTTCCATCATTGATTTTAACATCTATTCTCTTCCCGAATTTCATTCGAAATTCATCGATAGAGTTATCCAAAACTTCCTTTAATAGAATATAAATCCCATCATCCGCCGCAGAGCCGTCTCCCAGTTTACCGATGTACATCCCTGGACGAAGGCGCACATGCTCGCGAGGCTCGAGGGTTCTGATGTTATCTTCCGTATAGTTTGTCTGTTGTGGTGTGTTCATAAAGTTTCCAAAAAAGTGTAGCGACAAAGATAATAAAATATGGCTTTAAAGAAAAAACCATTATGATAAAAAGAAAAAACCACTCAGATTATTGAGTGGTTTTTGGTTTATTTAGTTGAAGTTTTGTTCCATTTAGGGTAGAAAGAACATTTTTGATAACGCTTATCTATTGATATGAAAGTATCAGGAAGCTGTTCTTTAGCCCATTTTTCCAGCATTTCGTTTTTCTTCTTGTTGAGAGCCATAGTCTTTACTCTTTCAAAATCAGTAGCAAGGTCTACTTGGTGAGCAGGAATGATATCTTCTATTTTTATGAAGATTACTGCTTTTTTTCTATTGTGCTCATCTTCAAATACATCTGTGATATCTCCTTTGTTATAACCTGCAATGTGGTAAGAGATGGACGGAGAAAGGTTTAGTTTTTCCTGTTTGTAGCCTCCATCTTCGCCAAGGATTATCCCTGCATTGTATTTTGTGCTTTTGTCATCAGAATACTTTGTAGCAGCTTCTTTGAAAGTGATTTTTCCGTTTACGATTCTTTTTCGGATGTCTTCCATTTCTTTTTTAGCTGCTTCTATTTCCTCCGCATTTGGAGTATTTTTTATAAGGATATGTCTAGCATCGTATATTTTTCCTGATTTTTTCACAAGCTGGATGATGTGATATCCATATTCTGTTTCCACAGGGTCTGATATTTCGCCTTCTTGTAAGTTGAGAGCTGCCGCCTCAAAAGGTTTTACCATTGTTCCTTTGGAAACATTTTTGTAAAGCCCCCCATTGGATGCAGAACTTTCATCCTCAGAGTGGATTCTGGCTTGAGTTTCAAAGTCATCTCCGTTTAGGATGTCTTGTTTGATTTTTTTCAGTTTATCTATAATCTCCTGTCTGTGTTTATCATTTAGTTTAGGATACATCACGATTTGAGACAAGATGATTTCTTCTTTTACCTCTGGTAATTGGTATTTGTAAGTATTATAGAAATCCGTTACTTCACTTGGTGTGATATCTGCTTTTTCGGTAATTCTGGCAAATTTACTTTGTCCATAGTAGCTGTCAGAATCTATTTTTTCTATCATACTTTTCATTTCAGCCGAATTTCTGAATTTGTATGTATCCAGCATCGCTTTTTCAGAAGGGAACTGACCAAGGATTTGGTTATATTTATTATTAACCTGTTCTTTTATTTCCTTGCTTCTGTTCGGGATTAGAGTATCTTTTTTTGCATGATATACTAGAAGTCTGTTATTTAGTAAGCTTTCTACAACTTCACAATTATCACCAGAAATCTTTTCGCCCATTTGTTTTGCGTGGTTTTCTTGCTCTGTGATGTCTGATTCCAAAACGATTTCATTTCCAATCACCGCAGCGATACCATCCACTAGCTGCCCTTTTTTCAGCTGTGCATTTATTTGAGTGGATAATAGTACAATTCCCAGCAATAATGCCTTTTTGATATTTTTTATCATATTTTTACTAAAATTAGTTTACAAAAATAAATTTCTTTGTGAGAAAATCTAAATTTTTTATTATAATTATTTCTTAAATTTTCAAATCTACCTCAAAAGTGGTAAGTTCTTGGAATTTTTTGATTCTTTGTTTTAGAATCATAGGAGAGACTTCCAAAAGTCTTTCTGTTCCAAATTTTTCTACCGTGAAAGAAGCCATTGCAGAGCCCACTATCACAGCTGTTTTCATGTTTTCAAAGGAAATGCTTTTTGTGGCAGCCAGATGTGCTGCAAATCCTCCTGCGAAAGTGTCTCCCGCTCCTGTAGGGTCAAAAACCTCCTCCAAAGGCAGGGCAGGAATAGCAAAAACTTTTCCTTCACTGAATAATAATGCTCCATGTTCACCTTTTTTGATGATGACATATTTAGGTCCCATTTTATGGATTTTTTGAGCGGCTTTTGGTAAGGAATATTCTCCAGAAAGCTGTCGTGCCTCTTCATCGTTTATCGTGATGACATCAGATTTCGTAATGACCTCCATCAGTAAATCCCAAGTGTGGTTCATCCAAAAGTTCATGGTGTCTAGAATCACTAGTTTAGGGCGGCAAGTCATACCATTTAGAACTGCCAGCTGTGTGCTAGGGTGAAGATTTCCTAAAAGCAGGATGTCATAATTTTTACAATGTTCAGGAATTTTTGGTTCGAATTTTTCTAAAACATTCAGTTCCGTAGCCATAGTGTCTCTGGAATTCAGGTCGTTATGGTACTTTCCTGCCCAGAAAAAAGTTTTTTCGTTAGGGAAAATTTCTATTCCTTCTATATTGATATTTCTGTTTGTCAATAAATCCAAATATTCCTGTGGGAAATCTCCACCAACTACAGAAACTAAGCTGACATTAGCATTTAAAACGGAAGCGGAAAGCCCTATATAAGTAGCCGCACCACCTAGGATTTTATCTGTTTTTCCAAAAGGAGTTTCAATAGCATCAAAAGCTACAGTTCCTACTGCCAAAAGATTCATTTGATTGTAAGTGTATGTATTTTAATTATTTATGTTTCCACTCGAAGGATTCTATCATGTGCATCAAGTCTTTCTTGATGTATTCTACTGCAGGTTGCAGAGAGTCTGGTCTTGGTCTAGATTTAAAGTATAAATTAGCCGTTACGAAATGGCGCGTGCTGTCCGTGATATAGATTTGGATATTAGACGCAGACTGCCCTTTCAATTCGTAAAAGTTCCCAAAAACTCTTTTTTCTGGATAAGAAAAAGATTTAGTATCTATTGCAGAAGCTCTAATGGTGTGTTCGTAGACCATTTTTTCTACTTCTTTTATATGTAGATTAAAATCATTTTTAATAGGAAAATAGGTTACAAAAATATTAGCTTTCATTGTAGGATAAACCACATTGTACCAACAAGCCTGCTTTGCTTGGTGTATTTTTGCAAAGTCTGAATACTCAAATGAAAACGAACATTCTGAAGAGAATGGAACATATTTAGCCTCTGGATACTCTAGTCTCAGTTCTCCCTTTGGTTTGGGCTGAACATCACTACTACACGAAACGAGAAAAGTAAGTATAAAGCTTAAAAATAAATATCTAAACATTCCGCAAAAATAAGAATTTATATCAAATAAGAAAGAGTAGAAATAAATAAAATAATTTAGAATGATTAAAAATAAAGAAAAAAATTATAAATTTGTAAACTCAAATTTAAAAATGTATCAAAGAAATGAAGACAGCATCGATTTATCAAGATTTAGAATTTAATGAAAATAAGCCAGCAATAAAGGCGATTTTGGAGACAGATTTTACAAAAGAAATCAGAATCCTAATGCGGGAAAACCAAGAAATGAAAGAACATCAGACGCCTTTTCCTATTGTGGTGGAACTGCTGGAGGGAGAAATTATTTTCGGAGTAGAAGGGCAGAATTACGAAGTTAAAAAAGGAGATTTATTGACTTTGTCAGGAGGTGTTCCGCATAATCTCATTGCGAAAAAAGAAAGTGTTATTCGTTTGACGCTTAGTAAGTTAGATTCATCCAAGAGAGTAGAGGGCGTTGCCGAAAAATCCTAAATCATGAGCAAAGAACAAAATATGAACACCAGCCAAGGTCATTGGATTTTGGCAAAAATGGGCAAACGAGTACTGCGTCCAGGAGGGAAGGAGCTGAGTATGAAGATGATAGAGGGACTGAATATCAGCCCAAATGATGATGTGGTGGAGTTCGCGCCAGGGCTGGGATTTACGGCTGGAATTACTTTAAGTAAAAATCCTAAAAGCTATACAGGTGTAGAACTGAACGAAGAAGCGGCAGGAATTCTCAAAAACAGACTGAAAGGAAAGGATTTTAGAATTATAATTGGAAATGCGGCGGAGTCCACTTTGGAGAGTAATAGTGTGGATAAAGTCTATGGAGAAGCGATGCTTACAATGCATGCAGACCACAGAAAATCGGAAATTATCCGTGAAGCCTACCGAATTCTGAAACCTGGCGGATTCTACGGAATTCATGAGCTTGGGCTGACACCAGATGAGATACCAGCGGAGAAAAAAGCTGAAATCCAAAAGGAACTGGCGTTGGCAATAAAGGTCAATGCTCGTCCATTAACCGTTTCTGAATGGACAGAGCTTTTAGAAAATGAAGGTTTTTCTGTGGTGAAAGTAGAGACCAACCCGATGCATTTATTAGAACCTAAAAGAATGATAGATGATGAGGGATTTTTCAGAGCGCTGAAAATTTTCTTTAATATAATGACCAATCCTGCTGCTAGGAAAAGAATCCTCGCGATGAGAAAAGTTTTCCGTGATAATGCACAAAATCTAAATGCTGTGGCGATTATCGCACAGAAAAAATAACAAAAAGCCTATTTTTATAGGCTTTGTTATTTTATTTATGTTCCTGCTTTTTATTCAGAGCAGTGTAGTAACCGCCTTTGTTTAGGAGTTCTTGGTGAGTTCCCATTTCTACGATTTCGCCCTGATGCATCACGATGATTTTATCCGCTTTTTCTATCGTGGAGAGCCTGTGCGCGATGATGATGGAAGTCCTGTTTTTAGTGATTTTTTCCGTCGCTTTTTGGATTAGTTTTTCGGATTCGTGATCTATGGAAGAGGTCGCTTCATCCAGAATGAGAATTTTCGGATTAGCTAAATAAGCCCTTAAGAAAGATAGTAACTGTCTCTGTCCCAGTGAAATGGAAGAACCTCTCTCGCTTACGATGAAATGATATCCATTGGGCAGTTTTTCTATGAAATCATTGACTTCTATTTCTTCCGCAGCCTTTTTTATTTCTTCTAATGTGATATTTTTATTCCCTAATGTAAGGTTTTCTGCAATGCTTTCTTGGAATAGGAAAACATCTTGCAGAACCACACCTATTTGGCTTCTGTAATGGTATAGCTCGTAATCGTAGATGTCGGTATCATCTACTAAAATTTGACCATCGGTAATGTCGTAAAGCCTTGTAATTAGACTTATTATGGTGGATTTTCCTGCGCCAGTAACACCTACGATAGCCACCGTTTCGCCTGGATTTACAGTGAAGTTAATTCCTTTCAGGACTTGCTGCTTTTCATCATAGGCGAATTTTACATTTCTAAACTCTATTTTTCCTTCCAAAGATTCTTTTTTGATGGTTCCTTTGTTCGGAGTAAGGTTTTCCTCCTCGTTCATGATTTTTAGAACTCGCTCGGCTCCTACCAGCCCTCTTTGGATATTGTTAAATCTATCGGCTATTTGTCGTAATGGTCTGACTAATAACGAAATAAACTGAATGAAAGCGATGATATCTCCTGCGCCCACTTCTTTTCCATTGATAACATTATACCCCGCATAAACCAAGATAGTGCCGATGAATAGTGAGGCGAGTAAATCCACAACGGGAAAGAATAGAGAGAAATAAAATACCGTTTTTAGTAAGGCATTTTTTAGTTCTATATTGATTTTGTCAAACTTGTCAAATTCTGCTTTTTGTCTGTTAAACACTTGGATAATGGACATTCCAGCCAGTCTTTCCTGCACGAAGCTGTTTTGGACGGAGGTGAGATTTCGTTCTGTGGAAAAAGAAACTTTTAGTTTTTTCTGAAAAAATCTTGTGATAAGATACATCAGAGGAAGCATCAGCAGGACAATGTAGCTGAGTTCCTTATTCACCATAAACATAGTCCCGATGACCATCACCACACGAAGAACATCACCAAAAACCATCAGAAAACCATCCGTATAGACCACTGCCACAGTCTCCACATCTCCCACGGCACGAGTGACTAGGCTCCCAATCGGAGTTTTGTCAAAAAATGAAGTTTTGAAATGAATCAGCTTTGCATAAAGGCGTTCACGGATGTCCCGAATCACCGATTGAGCAATGAAATTAGAAAGATAATACAGCATCACCTGCAGAAAAGTTTCCAAAAGAACCATCCCTAATAGTAGGTAAATCCCATTCATCAGCTCTGTTCGGCTTTTTTCTTTGATGATGACCAGATCCACTATTTCTTTGGTAAGAATAGGTCGGTAGGTGGAGATAAACGCCACTGCAAGGGAAATAAGCAAAGTGATGATGAACCACTTTTTAAATTTCAGTCCGATGAAAAATAATTTTTTTATGATAGTGCTATTGCTCATATTTCGTGTAAAATGTAAATAAAATTATAACTCCTTATTGCTCAGGTATTTGTAATGATTCCAAAGCAGCCTAATCTCGTGATAATCAAAATCATCAGGGAGGATTTCTTTCCATTCATTCAGGCTGTTTTGTGGCTGAGCGTTAAAAGTTTTCTCAAAAATACTTATTTTTTCAGAACTTATAATTCTGGTTAAATCCAAAACGCCCTGATCAGCGAATTTGGCCAGATGCCCTACGATGGTGCTGGGCGCGAGGGCTCTTTCTTTGGCTATTTCATCAATGTTTTTCCCTTGTTCAAAGAGTTTGTAGGTGATGATGTGAGTCGGAATTTTTGCGATTTTTGTGCTGATTTTCTCGTCTTTATCAGCATCAAACAGCTCGGTTTCTAAGAGTTTCGTTAATTTTAAATCGTTCAAATAATCTTCCGTATCACTCAGCCAGATTTTGAGAAATTCATTATGTTCTTTAAGACCTTTTTCGTTTTTTGTCTCAGAATAAAATTGTTTCAGAGGCTCAAAAACTTGGTCTTTTATTTTTTCAAAGAAAAAATGGACTCCACCTTTTGCTTTATTTTCTATTTCTTGCCATTCTTCTTGTCCGTGTGTGAATTTGGTCGCTTTTTGAAGCAGGATTTTCTCAAATTTTTCACAGACTTTTATTAATTCTTTTATGTTGGTTTTCAGTGAGATATATAGAGCTTGAGTTTTCTCTTCGTTGAGTTTTTTGGAGTTTTTAGCAATATCATACCAATCTTCCAAAGATTGTAAGAACCAGCCGCAATCGGTGTATTTCAGGACTTTTTTGATGCTGTAATGGTATTTTTCAGCCTCTATGATTTGTTCTATTTTGTCATTAGCCTTTGTATCTTTCTGAAAATGAGATATTCTATCATCTTTGAAAATAACCGAAGGCGTGATTTTGGATTTTAGATAAATCCCTTCCAAAGTCCTGCATCGGGAAAGCGCCACATAGACCTGCCCAGAGGTGAAACTCTGCCCAGCATCTATGATGAGCCTGTCAAAAGTGAGCCCTTGGCTTTTGTGGATGGTAACTGCCCACGCCAAACGGATAGGCAGCTGCTCAAAGCTTCCTATGACTTCTTCTTTTATCTGTTTGTCCTCGCCTATGGTGTATTTTTTCTGTTCCCAGACTTCTTTTTTTATTTCCAGTTCCTCATCACTTCCATCCAGAATTACGAAAACTTTATCTTCTGTAAGGCGTGATATTTCGGCGAGTTTGCCGTTGTAATATTTTCTGTCGCCAGAGGTATCATTTCGGATGAACATCACCTGCGCGCCGACTTTCAGTTCCAAAGTTTCATCATTTGGAAACATATTTTCCTTAAAATCTCCAAAAACAGAAGCGTTATAGAAAAATGAAGGTGTTTTTAACTCGTTGATTTTCTTTTGGTTAATGCTGTCCGCCATTTTATTATGCGAGCAGAGATGAACGAAAGCTTCTCCATCAGGTTCAAAATCAGGGAAATACCTTTCGTTTAACTTATTGAAATCCACCAATTTGCTGTTTCCATCACGAATCGCATTCAGTAGGTCTAAAAATTCTTTGTCTTTTTGTCTAAAAACCTCGGTAAGTTCTATCGTTAGTAAATCCATTTCCTCCAAAGCCTTAGCATTAAAGAAGAAAGGAGAGGAGTAGTACCGCTGAAGGATATACTCGCTGTCTTCCCGTAAAACAGGCGGAAGCTGGAATAAATCTCCCACGAAAAGCAGCTGCACGCCTCCGAATTTCTGCTGATTTCTTCTGGCTGTTCTGAGGGCAAAATCCATCATATCTAGGACATCAGCTCTGAGCATAGAGACTTCGTCTATGATGATGATTTCCACCTCGCGCAGGAGTTTTAGTTTGTCTTTTCTGTATCTGAAATGAGGGAGCAGGTCTGAAATGTTATTAGCAATATTAGCATCTATCCTATCTACTGTAGGGACAAAGGGTCTGAGAGGCAGCCCAAACATAGAGTGGATGGTGACACCGCCGGCATTAATAGCCGCGATGCCTGTGGGAGCCACTATGATATGATTTTTCCGAGATTTTTTCACGAAATCATTCAGGAAGGTGGTTTTTCCTGTTCCCGCCCTTCCTGTAAGGAAAACATTACGATTGGTATTTTCTATTAAATCAAATAAATGCTCATTCATCGGCTCGTGTGGTGTATTTTGCTAAAAACAAAACGAATAGAAATTGGTTCTATTCGTTGAATTTCTAATGAAATTTATTATTGCCTTTATAAACAATCACTTCTGCATTCTTTTCCTTGACCAAATCTACGAAATTGATGAAATGTTCCGATTGGTTATGCAGGTCTAGGGCATCTTGGCTTTCCCAAGTTTCACTCATGATAAAATGCCCTTCGGTATCTATATCTTCTATCAGATTGTACTTGATACAGCCTTTTTCTTTTCGGCTTTCTTCTACCAAAACTTTCAAGTTGTCAAGGATTTCGGATACTTGTTCAGCCTTGAATTTTATCAATGCAATTACTTCTAAATTCTTCATAAAGAAAAAATTTTATCTTCCACAAAGATACTAATTATCTAGGAATTTCTATATTTTCTAAAATTTGTCTAATGATTTCATCTGTGGTAAGTCCTTCCATTTCTCGTTCAGGAGAAACCATTACACGATGGCGAAGCACTGCATAGCTGGCTTCTTTTATATCTTCTGGAGTTACGAAGTCTCTTCCTCTTATCGCTGCAAAAGCCTTGGAAGCCGTAAGAAGAGCCAAACTCGCTCTCGGCGAAGCACCTAAATATAGGAATTGGTTTTCACGAGTGTTGATAACCAGTTTAGCGATATATTCTATCAAATGAGGTTCTACAATAATCTCTTTTACGAGGTTTTGAAATCTTTTCAGTTGTTCTCCTGATATTACAGTATTGATGGCTATTGTTTTGTCCGAAGACTTGTCTTGATGCTGGTTTTGGATAATGGTAATTTCCTGCTCCAGATTAGGATAGCCTACATTTATTTTAAATAAAAATCTGTCCAGCTGGGCTTCTGGAAGTCGGTAAGTTCCTTCTTGTTCTATCGGGTTTTGGGTAGCCACCACCAAGAAAGGAAGTTCCATAGGATAGCGGGTGCCGTCCATGGTGATTTGTCTTTCCTCCATTACCTCAAAAAGCGCCGCCTGAGTTTTTGCAGGAGAACGGTTAATCTCATCTATAAGGATAAAATTAGAAAAAATAGGCCCTTTTTTGAACTCAAATTCAGAGGTTTTTACATTGAAAACAGATGTTCCCAAAATGTCCGAAGGCATAAGATCTGGCGTGAACTGTATCCTGCTGAAATCCACAGAGATAGTCTTAGCGAGGAGTTTGGCTGTGATGGTTTTTGCCACTCCTGGGACACCTTCTATCAGGACATGCCCGTTAGAAAGAAGGGCAGCGAGGAGATGCTCTATCATGCTCTCTTGTCCTACGATGACTTTTCCTATTTCGGCTTTTATTTTTTCTAAACTTTCGCGGAGTTCTGTCATATCTATTCTTGACTGGAACTGTGTAGCTGGAGTTTCTGGGTGTTCATTTTCTATATTTTCCATTTTTTATGATTTTAAAATTTTATCTAAAACTTCGTTTATTTTCGCTAAATCAGAGTGTTTTATTCCACTGTGCTGATTTTGTATTTTGTTTATTAAATCTACTGCTTCTTTTATCAATTCTATGTTTTTCCCAGTTTTTAGGTGTAATTTTTTGATGAAATTATCATCCAAATGCTGGGTATCAATCATTAAATCCAATCTCACTTTATTGAGGAAATATTGGATTTTTTTCAAGGCCATATCGTGTGGTGTTCCCTCTTGTAGATAGAGGTTTCCGATACTTTTCACGAACTCTACAGACTTGTTTTTCAGAGGTTCTATGATAGGGACTATTCTCTGTTTTCTTCTAATATTAAATAGCGCAAAAAGCAGTAATCCCACCAGAAGTAGCTGCCATGCGTGTCTGAGATTGTCATTCTGAAGGATAAATCTCAGCGGCGACTGGGATTCTCTTTTTTTATTGTAATTTTCTGTAAACCAAATAGTTTTATTATTCGGAAGGTATGAAAATACATTTTCTACATACTTATGTCCTTCGGGTTTTAGGAGGTGGTAATTGGTCAGAATAAGCGGTTCCGAGTGAAGATAAAAATTACCTTTTCCAAAAGGAACTTGGATGAAATTGATACCAATTTTCCTATTATCGCTCTCGATATAGCCCAAGATTTTCTGATCTGGATACAGCTTTGTGAAAGTTGTTATCGAAGGATTTTTGTCTATTAAGATACTGTTTTTCAGTTTTTTGTCTAATAGACGAAGGGTCTGTTCTTCGTCATTAATATATATGTACTCATTATACCTTTTTATGGTGTCAGGTAGGGAGTAGAAATTACTGCTGATAACCAGTACATTAGCACCTTTTTCTGTTTGTTCTAAGATTTTTTTCCAAGACTCATCATCAAAATGTTTATTGAAAACCAGAATGTTATGAGCGGGAAGGTTAGGATTTTGTTTGTAATAATTAAACGGCGATTCCTCCACGCGCTCTACATTTTTGAGAAGCCCATTTACTTCTTGGTTGAAAACATACAGCCCAAAGGGAGTTTTCTTATGAATGTCAAAGTTTTTCCGCCAGTCTATGACCTCGGTTTTATTGACTTCCAGCAGTCCCAGTATCACCAAAACGATGACAAGTATTATTCCATAAATTCTAAATGTTTTGTTCATTCAGCTTATATTTTTTCATGAAAAACCGACCATTTTTCTTTCATTTTGTGGTAGGAATTTTCATCAATTTCAAATTCGCCATACCATACATAATCAAAGATTTTAGTAGCATCTCGGAATTTTCCTTGCAGTTGTTTTTCTTTGATTTCGCTCATGTAGTCTCGGTTGGTTTTTTCAGGATTCCATTCTATGATGTTTTTGTCCGCTAATATCTTTAAAACCCAGAGAAACTGATACCTCACCGCATATCTGAAATCACGATTTCTTTCATAGCCTTTGATGCTTTCCTGAAAGTTGATTTCATGGATATTTTCATGAAGTTCATTCACTTCTATATTGATTTTTTTGTTTTTCTTTCCAAAGAAGAAGCTGCCCTCTTTTGTGATAAGGAATTTTATCAAGAAATAAAGCACAAAACCTATGATGATAATGGCTAAAAATCTCATTATGCTTTCCGCAAAATCAAAAGGTTTATTAGAATTGATACTTCCGAAAATAGATTCTAAAAGTTCTATGAATTTTCTTTGCAGCCTTTCCCAAAGAGATTCTCTTGGTTTGGTAGCGGTATAGTCATACTCTTTGGACTTATACTTGTTTTTATAGTTTTCTGGAAAAGTTTTAGGGAAAATTACATCATCGGTTTCCTTTATGGAGTTCAGTAAAGAATCCATTTTCCGCTCCTCATAGGCATTATTATCTAATACCTCCTCTGGAACATCATCTAGTTCTATTTCATCTGTTGAAGCTTGTCCGTGAAAAAGCCCTAAACTGCCGAAGAAAATTAAAAGTGCAACAAACTTAAATCTCATTCCGTCCAATAGTTTCGATTTCAGATAAATCCATTTTTCTATGAAGGTCAGTGCGGTTGTCATAGTACATCAGTCCAGCATTTACATAAATCAAATTATTCGCTAAAAAACTAATGAACATTACCACTGCATAAATGATAATCAATGCAAAAGCTGTCCCGCTGCCACTATCTGAATCATATGCATCTCCTACACTCAAGGCCCCTAATATAGTGAAAAACATAGGGATAAAGGTAAATATAGAGATTACCGTTTGTATGATAAAATATGTAACTACTGTAGAGCCCCAATATTTCCAAAAAGGTGATTTTCCTTCTCTGTTCGGATAGTTAAACTGAGCAGAGATAGCATAGGAAAGAGAACCAAAGAAGCCTCGTTCCGTGTGGAAATAATCAAACAGAAGGAAATTGATAGTATTCATCACGATGGGAGCCAAAAAGAAAATCAAAATCAGTCCTATCAGTAAGAAAACCAATAAGAAACTAATCCCAAAAACGATCACAACCAAAGGAAGAATGATAAACAATAATCCTAAAAATAAGATAAGAATTTTCCCTGCATTTTTCTTCAGGTCGTTTAGTATTTCATCGGTTTTGATGTCTGTACTTCCCGTTTCGCTGGCTCTTTTCATGTATAGTACAGGGAAACAATAATTGATAATAGCCGCTGCCAAAAACAATATGAAAATCAGCGATGTTATTAAAATCAAAGTTCCTATATTCTCCTCAAAATATTCTTCAAAATATCGGCTTTGTCCTTCCATATTAGAACCAAACATCTGAGAAAAAAACTCGCGGTAGCCCACTACTGTCAGCACCATCATCAGTATCAGTATCAGACCATTTATCAAGAAATAATTCTTGAAATAGTTCTTCCCGTAGATTTTGAAGAAAGCAAAAGAATCGGAAATCAAACCACCAAAATCTCTTCTTTTATAAAATTCAAACATTGTTTTTTAATTTTTTATTAACATAATAAGGATATACAAAATAATAAAAACTAATGAACGCTAGCATTCCTAAAATCAAAACAGAATTGAAAATCTCGTTCATTTTCAAAGCATAGCGGGTAACAAACCCTTCTAAAATTCCTGCAATAATAGTAAAAGGAATGGTGCTGACAAATATTTTAATAGCATTTTTTGCTCCTATTTTAAAGGAATTAAACCTAGAATAAGTTTTCGGAAACAAAATAGAACTTCCTAACATAAGCCCCGCCATAGCCTCTACCACCATACTGAAAATCTCAAAAACCCCATGAATCCAGATGCCTCTCATACTGTCTTCCAACGCTCCATGCTGATAGAAAAAATACTGAAAAGCCCCCAGCATAATGCAGTTATACAAGAAATAAAGCAGTGTTCCCAATCCTGCGAAAACCCCTAAAATAAATAAATAAGCACCTACACGGAGGTTGTTTAGAATAATGGCAACAGCACTCCCAAAATTGGAGCCCTGCTGATAAACGCCCACAGCATTGCCTTTTTCTATGTTTTCTATGGTCATATTGACATAGCCTTCCCCTAAAATAAGCTCCACAAATGTAGTGTCATAATGAGCTGATAAAACGCCTATCCCTGTGAAAATCAAGAAGAAACAAAAGGCGTAAAGCAAGAATTTATAATTTTCATACACCAAAAGAGGAACCTCCGTTTTGAAGAAATATAAAAGCCTGTTTTGCTCTATTCTCTTGGTTTTGTAGATTTTTTGAAAAATCTGGCTGGAGAGATGGTTTAGATAAATGGTGGTGTTACTTTTCGGGTAATAAGTCTGTGAAAAAGACAAATCATTGACCAAGTTTATATACAAAGAAGACAGGTCATCTGGATTTTTTTTAATTTTTCCATCAATAACCTGCTCTATTTCCAACCATTTTTCTTTATTTTGCCTAATAAAAAAAACTTCTCTCATAATTCGGCTAAATTAGTAAAAATATGTCTAAAATTGCAATAAATACATCACAAAATGTAAATATTAATTTTAATATTGCCAGCATAGGGGATAGAATATTGGCTTTTTTCATTGATATGATTATCAAAGCAGCCTATATGATTGTGCTTTTTATCATTTTATTTAAAGTTTTAAGTGTAGATAATGTATTTAAAAATTGGGATGAATGGACTGTGATGGCTTTTTTTGGGATAATTACCCTGCCGATTCATCTTTATACTTTGGTCTGTGAGAGCCTGATGGAGGGACAGACTTTTGGAAAGAAAATAATGAAAATCAGAGTGGTAAAAATAGATGGATACCAGGCGAGTTTTGGAGATTATTTTGTGCGCTGGATTTTCAGAATTGTAGATGTTTTTTCTAGTGGGGGAGTAGTGGGGCTTATCACGGTCATTGTCTCTAAAAACAATCAAAGATTCGGAGGAATGGTCTCTGGAACGGCGGTAATTTCACTTAAAAATAAAATCAATATTTCTCATACGATTTTGGAAAACCTTCAGCAGGACTATATTCCTGATTTTCCGCAGGTTGTATTATTGTCTGATAATGACATGAGGATTATAAAGTCTAATTATCAAAAGGCTGTATTGACCTATGACAAGATTATTTTGCATCAGTTATCTAATAAAATAAAAGAAATTCTTAAACTGGAAATAGACCACAGGGAACTTACCGAAAAGCAGTTTATAGACAAGATTATCAAAGATTATAACTACTATACAGGGAAAGAGTAATTTTTCTAAATTTATATCTTGCAAAATCAAAAAAATCGTATTATATTTGTCTCGCATTAGTCAATAATTTTGAAAATGTTATCAAGAAAGGTGGAGAGATTAGACTCTGTGAAACCTTAGCAACCCTCCAAATACTCACGGAGAAGGTGCTAAATTCTACTCGCTGAATGAGGGAGATAACGAACACTACATTTTTCAATAAAGTAGCATTTTCAAGGATAAAAAATTAAAATAAATTGGAAAGTTCGCTGCTTAATCAACTTAAAATAGATAAATTCATTACTCAAAGTGGGGTACAGTATACTGACTTCCCGCTGAGCTACCAAGTCTTTGGGCAAAAACTGCATACAGCGCCTGTTATTTTGGTCAATCACGCCCTTACAGGAAACTCTAATGTAGCAGGCGAAAAGGGTTGGTGGAAAACCCTCGTGGGGTATGGGAGTGTGATAGATTTACAAAAATATACTGTTGTCTGCTTTAATGTGGCAGGGAATGGCTATGATGGTTTTTTTATTGACAACTACAAAAACTTTACCGCAAAAGACATGGCGAGGCTTTTTGTTTTAGGGTTGGAAAACCTTGGGATAAAGGAGCTTTATGCTTTGGTGGGAGGTTCTGTCGGTGGGTCTATCGCGTGGGAAATGCTCTGTATAGCGCCTTATTTGGCTAAAATTTTCATTCCTGTGGCTACGGATTATAAGACGACAGACTGGCTGCATTCACAGTGTCTGGTGCAGGAATTTCTGCTCGAAAGCGAAGACAGACCACTCGAAAAAGCCCGTATTCATGCGATGCTCAACTATCGTACGCCAGAGTCTCTTAATCAGAGATTTAAGAGGGAGCAGGACGAACAGAAGAATATTCTAAAATCTCACGACTGGCTCAATTATCATGGAACGACTCTAGATAATAGGTTTGATATAAAGGCGTATCGGCTTATGAATCAGCTCCTTAAAACCATTGATGCCAAGGAAGAAGATTTGCTTAAAATCAATTCGGAAATACATCTTATAGGAGTGGATTCAGATTTACATTATCCTGCTTTTGAGATTAAAAATTCTTATGATTTTCTGAAAAATAATGGTAAAGATGTGTATCATCACGAGATAAAATCCATCCACGGGCACGATGCCTTTTTGATGGAATATGAACAGCTAAACGAAATTTTAGGTAAAATTATTTAAAAATCAACACGATATAATATGGAAGAAAATAATGTAATCACGATTTACAAAAATAAAGCGATAGTTAATTTCGAAGGGAGAGATTTTTTGGGGCAGATAGGGATAGATTCTCGTATTTTTAATGCTTTGCAGAATGCGGGAGTCAGTGTAGGGGTGATTTCTCAGCAGGCGATAGAAAACGGAATTTCTGTTTTGGTGGATGAGCATCAGGCAGAAACAGCGGTGGAAAGCCTTAGAAAAGAATTTGAAAAGGAACTGAAAAGTGGAATCGTTAGTCAGATTTATAGTATTGATAATCTGGTTGTTATAGGATTGGTAACGGATAATTTCCAAAAAATCCTTTCGGAATTACAAAAAAATAAAATATTCCCTCTGCTTCTCAATCAGGTAGCATCAGCAGGAAGGGTGAATTTGGTAGTTTCTGATAATCAGGTAGATAAGGTAAAAAACATTGTAGAAACCGAGATTTTCGGAAAGGTGAAAACTGTACATTTAGTGCTGGTAGGGCATGGAAATGTAGGCAGTACGCTGATAGAGCAGATTTTGGATTCTTCATATGATATTCAGAATAGAAAGCGTATCAATCTGAAAATCATAGCGATAGCCAATTCTAAAAATATAGTCTTCAATAAAGGTGGTTTTGGTAGTGACTGGCGACAAAAAGTGCTTTTCGGCAGCTCGGAAAACACTTTGCAGGATTTGTTTCAGTTTGTAAAAGAAAATCAGTTTGAAAACTTGGTTTTAGTGGATAATACGGCGAGTAAGGATTTTGTAAAGAATTATCCGACTTTTGTGGAAAATGGTTTTGACATTGTTTCATCTAATAAGATTTTCAATACTTTACCGATACAAGAGTATAGAAATTTGCGAAAAACCTTGGATAAAAATAAGAAAAGATATCTCTACGAAACCAATGTGGGAGCAGGTCTTCCGCTGATAGACACGATTAAACTGCTGCACCTTTCGGGAGAAAACATCACAAGAATAAAAGGGGTTTTTTCGGGGTCGCTCAGCTATATTTTCAATAATTTTTCGGTGCGCGATGAGAAATTCTCTACCATTGTCAAAGAAGCGATGGATGAAGGATTTACTGAGCCAGACCCTCGCGAGGATTTGAGCGGAAATGATGTTGCTAGAAAACTGCTTATTTTGGCAAGAGAATTAGATTTAATTAATGAATTCAGCGATATCAATATTCAGAACCTTATCCCAGAGAATTTGGGAGAAATAGACAAAGATGAGTTTATTTCTAGATTAGGGGAGCTAGATGCTGAATATCAGTCTATTAAAGAAAATCAAGAGCCAAATCATGTGCTTCGCTATGTGGGGGATTTACATGGAGATTTGAGCCAAGATAAAGGGATTTTGGATGTGAAACTGGTGTCTGTTCCTGCAAGTTCGGCACTTGGACAGCTGAAAGGTTCGGATTCTATTTTTGAAATATATACCGAGAGTTACGGAGAAAACCCAATAGTTATCATGGGAGCAGGCGCAGGCGCGAAGGTAACTGCGAGAGGAGTTTTCGGTGATATATTGAGACTTTGTTAATATTTGCCAATTGGGTAAAAATTGAAGTTGGTAATCAATTATAGTAAATTTTATTAATTAAATTTTAAGTTTAAACAAGATAAGATGAAAGAAATTCTTGAAAGAATAGAAAAGCAAATTAATATTTTGCAAGAAAAATATAAAGATGATTTTTTTGAATATCAATTAAATGATGGAGCGACAGAGGAGGATTTTGAAAGGTTGGAAGAAGTTTTAGGATATGCTCTGCCAGAGGATTTTAAGGGAATCTACCGCGTTCATAATGGAGAAAAAGAAGGCTATTGTCTAATGGGGGAAGAGTGGCTCACTATTGATAGAATTATAGATGAATATAAAATTTGGAAAGAATTATATGATGGTGGTGATTTTTCAGAAGATGGTAGAGACTATGGCTGCAGCCCAGAAGAAGGGATAAAACCTGATTTTTGGTGGAATCCTAAATGGATTTCTCTAACAGCCGATGGAGGAGGTAACGGCAAAATGATAGACCTAGACCCATCGAAAGAAGGAAAACGAGGACAGATAATCCAAATGTGGCATGATGATGCAGACCGTAGTATAGAAGCCCAATCTCTGAAAGATTTTTTTGAGAAATACGCACAAGATTTAGAAAAAGGACTCTATGTGATACATCCAGATTATGGAATTATCCTAAAAGAAGATTTGGATGAAGATGAGCTGGCAGAGCTGGAGGGAAAGTAAATAATATTTAGAATTTTTTTAATAAAGAATTTAATGAAACTTAAAAACATGGAAAACAATAAACAAAATTTCGAAACACTTGCTATTCGTACACAGACAGAAAGAACTCAGTATGATGAGCATTCGGTGCCGTTATACCTTACATCAAGTTTTATTTTTGAGGATGCAGAGGATATGCGGGCGAGTTTCGCGGAGGAAAAACCAAAGAACCTTTACAGTAGATTTACTAACCCAAATGTAACTGAATTTGTCGATAAAATCGCTCAAATGGAAGGTGCCGAAACGGGCTATGCTTTCGCTACGGGAATGGCGGCGATATATAGCACATTGGCATCTCTGCTTTCGGCGGGCGACCACATACTCAGCTGCCGTTCGGTGTTTGGTTCTACACATACACTTTTTACGAAATACTTTCCGAAGTGGAATATCAATACCACTTATTTCGAAGCACATGAGGAAGATATAGAAAAATACATCCGCCCAGAGACCAAGATTCTTTATCTGGAAACTCCTACTAATCCTGCGATAGAGGTTTTAGATTTGGAGAAAATGGGAAAAATCGCCAAGAAGCATAATTTGCTTTTTGTGGTGGATAATTGTTTTGCTACGCCATACATCCAGCAGCCTATAAAATATGGAGCTGATATCGTGGTGCATTCGGCTACGAAACTTATTGATGGACAGGGAAGAGTTCTCGGTGGTGTCGCTGTGGGTAGAGCAGATTTGATTCGTGAAATTTATCTTTTTGCGAGAAATACAGGGCCTGCAATGTCTCCATTTAATGCTTGGGTTTTATCTAAATCATTGGAAACACTAGCGCTAAGGGTAGAGAAACACTGTGAAAATGCGCTGAAAGTGGCAGAGTTTTTAGAACAACATCCTAATGTAGAATTTGTGAAATATCCGTTTTTAAAATCACACCCGAACCATGAAGTTGCCAAAAAGCAAATGAAATTGGGTGGAAGCATCGTAGCATTCCAAGTAAAAGGCGGCGTAGAAGGCGGAAGAAATTTCTTAAATAAAATCAAAATGTGCTCATTATCAGCTAATTTGGGCGATACTAGAACCATAGTAACTCACCCAGCTTCTACTACCCATTCTAAACTAAGCGAAGAAGAAAGAAACGAAGTGGGCATCACAGCAGGGCTGGTTCGTTGCTCGGTAGGGCTGGAAAATGCAGAAGATATTATTGCAGATTTGAAACAGGCTTTGGAGTAAGATTTGGAATAAATTTTAAAATCAGGATGAAAAAATCAGCAAAATATTTTAGTTTATTTCTAATATTGAATATTATTCTTATTTCGTGTAATTTAGGATACGAAGTAAAGGATGGTAAGGTCTATTATAAGTGGATACACGGCGGCAATATGTCCAAAGAAACCACCCTTGTAGAAGATGCTGATGCAGAAACATTTGAAGTTATAAAAAATGATGTGGACCTTGATTTGGGTAAGGATAAAAATTATGTATTTTTGGAACTTGCTAAGCTGAAAGCAGACCCAGCTACTTTTGAGCAGATTGAGGGTTATTATTGGAGGGATAAAGATAATGTATATATGCTCCAATATGGTAGTCCAGATAATAATGAAGTAAAGGGAGCTGACTCTAGAACTTTCCAAGTGATAAAAGATAACTGGGGGCGTGATAAGAAAGGAGTTTATCATATTTACGACCAGCTGAAAAATGTAGATCCAAAAAAATTCATAGCGATAGATGAAGATTGGGGAAAAGATGATAAATACTACTACTATCATGAAGAGAGAATAGATTCTTTGGATTATAAAACAGCAGAAATTGTGAGTTCATATTACATTAAAGACCAGTACAGAGTTTTTTGTCGTAATAAAATAGCCAAAGGAGCTAATCCTAAAACCTTTGAAGCAGTAGGTATTGGAGCTTATGGGCATGATGACAAGTATATATTTGAATTTGAAAAGAACAAAGGTCCTATTACAGAGAAGTATAGAAAAATATATATGGACAAAAAGAAATAAACATGAGTTTCTTGGATAAAATTTTTGGAAAAAAGGAGAGGAAAGCAGTCAATATTCATGTTGATAAAGAGGATTTTAAGATAAATGGAAAAGTTTTTTCTTTTCCGTTTTTATATTCTGATTTAAAAGAAATTTTGGGCGAGCCTACCCGTATCCTAATGAGTGATGGCAAGGCTGATGAGGACGGCTATGTACTTCCTTCGCGCTACTCTTGGGATAGTTTAGGGATTGATGTTTTGGAGAAGTTCCAAGGAAAGGTGGTGGAACTGAATCTGCAGATTTCAAACCCCAAGCCTTATCCATTTTCTCCTGAAAATCCTTTTTCTGGAGAATTTTTGATTGATGGAAAACCTTATCAAGAGGCGATTAAAATCAAAAAAGAGGATTACCTTTTTGTTGAATTTAATGTTGGTAAAATGGAGATTTCTGCCCGTATAGCCAGCGAAAAAGAAGAAAACTGTCAGCCACAGGAAATCATGAGTGTCTGTATTTGTCAGACCGAACCAAAACTTAAATCTAAAAATAAAAATCCATATAAAATTAAAAGGGAAAAAGGCGAAGTTATTGATTTTAAGGATTTTAATTTTAAATTATTGGTCATAGAAGAACTGATGTATAATCAGGATTTACTAAAACCAAAATTTGATATTTATGATTTTGTAGAATATGCAGAGCGGGAGATAAATCCAGATGAAGAGGGCTATGAGCCTATTCCAGAAGCTTTGGAATATTTCCGAAATTTGGAAATTCCTAAAAAATGGACAGAAAAAATCACAGAACTTTATCAAGATGGAGGAAATGAAATCTACATGCAGATTTCTCCGCAGTGGGATGGCGAGGATGAGGTTTATAATGTTCAGTCCTTTGAGGATGTAGAAAATTTTCCTCGATTAAAGAAAATAACCGCTTTTAATATCAATGATGAAGCGTGTGAATTTTTGAAGAATAAAGGAATAGAAATAGGAAACTAATATTTAAATAAAATAAATTTGAAAAATACAAAACAACTAAATGATGCATTAGAGCATCGGATTTTGATTCTGGATGGAGCCATGGGAACCATGATTCAGAAGTATAATCTTACCGAAGAAGACTATCGCGGCGAGCAGTTTCGTGATTGGGCATATCCTGTGAAAGGGAATAATGATATGCTGTCCATCACTAAACCTAGTGTGATAGATGAAATCCACAGGCAGTATTTGGAGGCTGGAGCGGATATTATAGAAACCAATACTTTTTCCAGCACGACCATCGCGATGGCGGACTACCATATGGAGGATTTTGTTTATCAGCTCAATTATGAATCTGCAAAACTTGCCCGCAAAGCCTGTGATGATTATACCGCTAAAACTCCAGACAAACCAAGATTTGTGGCAGGGGCTATCGGGCCTACAAATAAAACAGCCAGCCTTAGCCCAGATGTGAATGACCCAAGTTACAGAGCCATTACCTTTGATGAGCTTAGAAAAGCTTATAAACAGCAGGCGGAGGCGTTATTAGATGGTGGAGTGGATATTCTTTTGGTGGAAACTATTTTTGACACGCTCAATGCAAAGGCGGCTCTTTTCGCGATTGATGAAATTCAGGAGGAGAGAGGAATCCGTATTCCTACGATGGTTTCAGGGACTATTACCGATGCTTCTGGGCGTACCCTGAGCGGACAGACTGCGGAAGCATTCCTTATTTCGGTTTCTCATTTGGATTTGCTGAGCATTGGGTTTAATTGTGCTTTGGGCGCAAAACAGCTTGTTCCTTATTTAGAGGCTATCGCTCC
>CAUQVP010000010.1:0-29578 GCA_963521545.1 uncultured Flavobacteriaceae bacterium
AATAACTCTCTCTGGAATATAAGACCCTGAACCTATGATTATAGTATTTGGCATAATTGTGATTTTTTTAGTTTATTGTAAAATTCCTAAAGGATAGAACTCCTACCCCGCTCATATAAATAAGGATTTATAAATTTTATAGCACAAAAATTACAAAAAATAAATAGCCTTACTTAAAATTGTTAGCAAATATACAATAATAAATTAAATAATTATTGATTTGTCAGAGGGAAAAAATATATTTGGTATAATATATTATTTATTAGAGAGTTAATTTCATTTATAAACTTTATTTCTCATCAAAAAATTTATCCCTTACAAAGTTATAAAAAAGCCTCCCAAAAAGGAAGGCTTTTCAAAATTATCTTGCTATATTTACTGCTCTAGTTTCGCGGATTACCGTTACTTTTACTTGCCCTGGGTAAGTCAGTTCATTTTGTATTTTCTCTGAAATATCATACGAAAGCTGATGAGCTCTTTCATCATTCACTTTACTACTCTCTACCATTACTCTCAGTTCCCTACCTGCTTGTATCGCGAACGCATTAGAAACTCCATCAAAGCTTAATGCTGCTGCTTCTAAATCTTTCAACCTTTGGATATATGATTCTAGAACTTGTCTTCTTGCTCCTGGTCTCGCTCCTGAGATAGCATCCGCTACTTGAACGATTGGAGATAATAGAGAAGTCATCTCTATCTCATCGTGGTGTGCACCAATAGCATTGACAACCTCTGGATTTTCACCAAATTTCTCCGCCCACTGCATTCCTAAAAGCGCGTGTGGCAACTCAGATTCTTCCTCTGGAACTTTTCCTATATCGTGCAATAGTCCTGCTCTTTTAGCTAATTTTACATTTAATCCAAGCTCCGCAGCCATAGTAGCAGCTATATTTGCCACCTCTCTAGAGTGCTGTAACAGGTTTTGCCCATAGGAAGAACGATATTTCATTCTACCCACTATTTTCACAAGTTCTGGATGAAGTCCGTGGATACCCAAATCTATTATCGTTCTCTTCCCTACTTCTATGATTTCCTCTTCTATCTGTTTGCGGGTTTTTTCTACAACTTCCTCTATCCTTGCAGGGTGAATTCTTCCATCGGTAACAAGTCTATGAAGCGAAAGGCGTGCAATCTCTCTCCTTACAGGGTCAAAACACGAAAGCAAAATAGCTTCTGGCGTATCATCTACTATAATTTCCACTCCTGTAGCCGATTCCAAAGCACGGATATTTCGCCCTTCTCTACCGATAATTCTTCCTTTAACCTCATCAGATTCTATATTAAATACTGAAACTGAATTCTCAATCGCCTGCTCTGTCCCGATTCTCTGAATGGTCTGAATAACGATTTTTCTTGCTTCATTTTTCGCATTCATCTGAGCCTCTTCCATTATGTTCTGAACATAGGCTTGGGCTCTGGTTTTCGCTTCTGCTTTTAGAGACTCTACCAATTCTTTTTTGGCCTCATCGGCAGAATAGTTAGAGATTTTTTCCAGCATTTCTACTTTTTGAGAAATGGCTTCATTGAGTTCAGCTTGTTTTTTATCAACGATTTCTGACTTTCTTTGATATTCAGTCTGTTGTTTTTCTAAATCCTTTTCTAGTCTAGAAACTTTACTGAGTTCATCATTTAGTTTACTTTCTTTATCCTTTGCTCTTTTCTCTATTTCCTGCATTTTTTTCTCACGAGCTTGGATATTGGCATCATGTTCTGTCTTTAATTCTAAAAACTTTTCTTTTGCCTGAACTATTCTCTCTTTCTTTATAGATTCTGCTTGCACATTGGCATTTTGAATGATATTCTCTGCACTTTGTTTAGCATCTTTTATAATGAAATTAGCTTTGGAATTTGTGGCTTTCCTTGAATAAAGAATTCCTCCCAAAGCTCCCACTACAAGACCTATTATGATATAAATTATCTCCATTATCTATTAACTATTTTATTATTTTTTCTTTCCAATATTTTTACAAAAAACCCACAATAATCCATTTGTGATGTTAGAGTAAACTCCCTATCAACACGATTTGAGCTTATTTCTACTCTCTGTAATCCGACAAGATGACGGCACGCCATTGAGCAGACCTTTACTCGGTAATTGTTTAGCGTTGAGTTTACCTAAATAAAGTTAGAATTATTGCAGGCTTCATTTATTATTCTTTGTTATCCTCCTCCAGCTCCTCCAAAAAATTTATTACTTCTTTCAGCTTTTCATCAGCTTCTTTCAGCTCTCTATCTTTTTTCTGTAAATTAAACTCTGCATTTATCATAAGCCTAAGAGCGGTCATTGCAAGAGCATCCTGTTTGTCTTTGGTAGCATAGTTATTCTCCATCTCCTTTATCGTCATCTCTATATTTTTCCCTATCCTACGCACCACTTCCTCCTGCTCTGGAGTAATATACATTGCATAATATCGTCCTGCGATATTTATTCTTATTTCCTGCTGTGCCATTACATTCCAGTATTTCTAAGATAAGCTATACATGCATCAATTTCCTTAATCAGTCTATTGATATGATTTTTCATCAATCTATTATGGTCTGGATTACCAGAAATTGCTGAAATCAATTTTATCTTTTTTTGTTCCTCCTTCAACTCCTGATTTTCTCTCTGCTCCTCTTCATATTTCCCTTTCAGCAAATCATATTTTTTCTGCAAATCCTCATATTCTTTTGACAATTCTTTATAATCTTTATTGATTTTTAGAATTTTATCTCTTAATACAGAAAAATTTTTATCTAAATCTACTGACATCTCCAGAAGTTTGTTCTAACCTTAATACGCAAAATTACAATTTTTTTTGGATTTTTACTAAATTTTAAATAAAAAACCATAAACTTTCGTCTATGGCTCTCTTTTTATTCAAATTTTAGGACAAACATCAGTGCATTTGTCTTTAAGGAAGACATCGTTCCTGCCCAATAGTTAGGCGTCGTAGAATTGTCCTGCACCAGTTCATTATTTATCAAGAATGTTCCTCGTATCGCGGGAGTAAGTTTAAACTTAGAAAAATAAAACTGTATTCCTATCTCCGCTGACCATGCAAAATTATTCGTTCTCGTTCTAAAAGTCCCTTGCAGATTGTCATTCACACTTTTTTCATTTGACTGTAAATTCACCAGCCAATTCACCCCTGCAGCTGCGTAAGGACGAGAGTTAAACCATCTATTTCCATGAAGTTCCAGCATTACAGGAACATCTACATAAGTGGATTTCACCTTTCTCAAAGTGTATAAATCTCTATCAGCAGGATTCACTGCTAAAACTGCTGCATTTTTAAAAGTAAGCTCCCTCTCCACGAACTGAATCCCCGGCTCTAGCCTGATATCTAGATAATCATTGAGTTTCATTCTTCCTATAAGTCCAGCCCCAAATCCCACAGAATTCCTCACTATCACAGGGCTGTTCTGCTCTGAAAATCCATCCGCTAGTTTTACTTTGTAATCAAAACTATTGGCATTCAGATAAAAACCATAGCTGTATTTATCCACATCTATCCACTCCAGCCTGTCTGGTCTGTCCCTGATATTAAACAGCGACTGTGCGTCTGACATTGAAAAAAATCCAAACAATGATAATATTCCAAACAATTTTTTCATCTTATTTTTTTGCTTTATAAATTGTTACAATTCCTAAACTTAATTTTTTATACTCCACTTTTGAAAACCCCAAATCTAGTAAAATATTTTTCATTCTCTCCCCACAGAGAAAATTCTGCACAGAGTCTGGCAGATAGGTGTACGCCTCCTTTTCACCAGAAATCATCTTTGCTAAAAATGGAAGCACTTTCCTAAAATAAAAATTATACAAAGGCGACAAAACTCCCTCCATTTTTGAAAATTCTAAAATATAGACATTCCCATTTTCCTTGACCACTCGCCTCAGTTCACTTAGACCTTTTTCTAAGTTTTCAAAATTCCTTACTCCAAATCCAACGCTCACAGCATCGAATTTATTACTTTCAAAAGGTAAATTTTCTGCATTTGCTTTCCGAATGGTTATGTCAGCTCCCAGCTCTTTGATTTTTTTATCGGCCAAATTGAGCATTTCTTGGGACAAATCCACAGCGGTTATTTTCACTCGAAAGTTTTTCCAAAGCGCTATTGCCAGTTCGCCCGTTCCTGTGGCAACATCCAGAATCTGTTTTGGGTCATCGCTCTCCATCCATTTCACTAAGCTTTTTCGCCACAAAAGGTCTATCCTAAGCGAAAACAAGCGATTAAAGAAATCATATTTCGGAGCTATTCTATCGAACATATTTTCCACTCTCAAAGTTTTATTTGAGGCAGAATCATCTACTTTCGGATTTAAGTTCGATTGATTTTCAAGCATTTAATATACCTTTCAAAATATATTCAGCGGCAAATATATCACAAAAAAAATCAAATCATCATTATATCCAATTATTTCCCTGTTCTATTTAGCAAGTCATCTATGCTGATGTCTCTTATGTCATTATCAAATTTCTTCCCTGTTTGGAATTGATAAGAGAATTTTATTGAAATTCCGCGAGAATTATTTTTGGTGTAATTATATGTATAAATTCCGTTAATATCCGAATATCCTTTCGTTCTGTTGCTATTGAAAACATCAGAAATATTCAGGGTTAAATTTGCTTTATTTTCAAATAATGGAATTCTCAGATTCAGGTCTGTATAAAAATTGGAATAATTATAATTAAACTGCTGTCTGCTGGGCGTGGAGTAATTCACTGAAACATCTAATTTCACTTTTTTGAACAAATCAAAACTATGAATGCTCTCCAAAGTCGCATAATAAGACTGAGTGGAAAGGTTATACTGCCCAGCTTTGAAACTACTGTGAGAAAGGTTTATTTTATTGGTCGTATTCCAAAAATCAGCAATTTTTACAGGAATATTAACATTAAAAAGAAAAGTATTCTGATATCCAGCATTTTCAAGTTTTGAAAATAAAACTCCGTTGTTCAAGAGATTAGAAACATTGATAATGTTATTTTCTGAATAAAGATAACGAAACACAAAAGAATATTTTTTCATCAAAACATATCCTGCCTGTGAGATAAAATAATCCACTGGCTTCAGATACTGATTTCCAGAACTCCACACATCGGTCTGCTCCACCATAATGGTAGGGTCATAGCTAAAAAAAGAAGGTCTGGTAAATCGTTTGGAAGCGTGAAGATAAAAAGTGTGGTTTTTATCGTGAGTATATGTAACCGTTGCTGAAGGCAGAAATTTATTATAATTCACCCTGCCGTCTAATCCTTTATTCGTTTGAAAATCAGCATCAGTATATTCATTTCTCAATCCCAAATTATACTTTAATTTTCCTTTAGACAAAGAATAATTGAGATAAGCGGAATATATATTTTCATTGAAATAAAAATTCTGTGAGCGGCTGTCTATAAAAGTATCAAAACTATAATAATCAGCTGTATTTCTATTGTCACTGTTGGAAAATTTTACTCCAAATGAGAGTTTGTTCTGTTCGTTGATTTTTTTAGTGTAATCTGCTGAAGCTGTAAAGATTTTATAATCTAATCTGCCGTTTTGGGTATAATTTTCTGAATTTAAAAATATACCATTTGTATAAAAATCATTATAACTCCTGAACGGATTATAAAAATTCTCCAAAGCATAGTCGGCATTGATAGTCAGCTCATCATCTTTATCTGATGAAAAGTCATACTGCAAGGAAAAAGTATGCGTTTTATCCTTAGTTTCAGAAAAATTATTAATGAAAGAAGTTCCCGAACTGGATAAAGTCTGAGTTTTGTAGTGATAAACATAGTTTTTATCCAAATCCATATCAGCAGTATAGTTGTAAAGAAAACTCAGCTTATGTTTATCATTAAAATCATAATCCAAATTAAAGGTTGCATTATTCCCAAAACGCTTGGTTTTGCCTCCATATTCGCCCTCTCTGATCAGCTGGTCAGTCCATTTTTGAAGGGAATTCCCTTTCGCATCAGAATATTTTATAAAATAATCTCCTGATGCATAAACTCTGAGCTTCCCAAAGGTTGCCATATAGTTGGCATTGCTGTTATACCCAAATTTATCGTTATAATAAACACCTGTTTCCAGCCCAAGAACCTGCCCTTCCACTTTTTTAGTTGTAATGATAATCTGCGCTGTGTAGCGGCTGTCCATAGAAGCATCTGGAGTATCGTTTATCTCTATATTCTTTATAGTTTTGGCATCCAAAGAAGACAGAAAAGTATCAAACTGGTCAGGGCTTATTTTGACTTCTTTTTTGTTAAGAATGATTTGTATTTTATCACTTCCCAAAATTTTCAGTCCGTTGGAATAACTGACATTTGGAGAAAATTTTATAATTTCAGAAACATTCTCTTTCTGCTCTAGCAGTGTCCCTGAAACATTCAGTTGGTATCCTTTTAAAGTCTGTGCTACAGGCTGTTTCTTTATTATAGAAACTTCTTTTATCTCTGTAACTTTCACAGAATCTTTCTTCTCCTGTGCTAAAAACACAGCAGGAATCAACCCGATGAAATAAAATGTTTTCTTCATTCTTTTTTGTCCAAATTTAAATAAAAAAGTCCGAAACTATTGATAATTAAAGCTGTTTTTATTTTTTTCATCGCTCGGATATTTTCTATTTATAATATTCAAATGAAACTCCGTTGGGATTGTAAAGGTTACAACAAAAGACAATTTCATATCTATTGACATTAGAAGGTAATTTCATAAAAGATATTTCACTAAATATTGCCTTTGCTTCCTTCTCTAATTTAATTTTGTCTGGCGCACAATATCTTGTATCATATGCATATATTTTATAAGTTATGGAAGGTTTCTTCTCTTCAGCTTTCTTTATAGGAAAGCTTTCTATTTCAGTTATATTATATTTATCTTTTATTTTTTTCAATTCCGTTTTTTCATTTTCTATCTCAATATATTGAGGATTAGAAAAATAATTAATCCCAGAAACAGCAACAAAACAAAACGCATAATAACTTATAAATAAAACACTTACAGAAATTAAAATTATTTTTATCTTTTTTTTCATTTATGGATAAGAATATTAACTTTACCAATAGATTGTAATTGGAAAACAAATCAGTTTATCAGAAACATACTGGTCATACATTTTATGTTCATATTTCTGTTTATCATCCATATCCTCTATTTTCATATCACCAGCATTTCTAGGCGAATAAAAATACCATTTATAAGTAGGGCTTGTCTTAATGAAAAAATATCTTTCATTAAACTCATCATCCTCATAAATACCACTAAGTAAATACATCAGAATAAATAACAAAACATATATTATCTTTCTAACCATATTCTATTTCTTTTGAGTTTTTTAAATAAGTGGATTTTATTAATATTTTCTATCTCCCTTTCATAATTTTTTTAAATTTAATCTACCCTAAATTGTTCCATAAAACTATTTTATGTTTAACCGAATAGTATTTTAATACTTTTAAAATAACCTCCGTAGCCCAAATATCATTTATTACATTTACCTATAATTGTATCTGGATCATAAAAATCCCCATATTTCTTGTAATATCTTAAAAATCCTACTTTCTGCAATGTATCATTTTTACAAGGCTCATAATAAAATGCTCCTATTCCGCTTTCATCTTG
Source organism: uncultured Flavobacteriaceae bacterium (assembly GCA_963521545.1). Taxonomy (GTDB): domain Bacteria; phylum Bacteroidota; class Bacteroidia; order Flavobacteriales; family Weeksellaceae; genus JABCPE02. The sequence goes on from CAUQVP010000010.1 coordinate 7,597, forward strand.
ATAAACCGATAAAACTTCAGCTCCAAATCCAGAGGACTCCTCATTATCAATAAAATAACGAGAATTATATGTATATTCATAAAAATCAACACTCTTTTCTATCTTTTCATTTATTATAAATTCTTTTATTTGTTTTCTTAGTGCTGTTCTATCATTAGGAATATTTTTTATCAAAATTAAATCCATAGTATTGGACTCTATAAACTCCGTTTTCTTCTCTCCACAAGAAGAAAATAAAACTAGTAACACTATTATTATAATTTTGGACTTCCCCATATCTCTTTCTTTCTCAAAATTTTAAAAATCTCTCCTATTTACAATGATAAATAAGTGTATCTATTTCTCTCTTACTACCTTCTAATCCAGCATTACCATAAAAGTACAATTCCCCTACCAGCTTGGTGCTATCTTTTTCACACTTAGAAATAAAAAAAGTAGCTATTTTATCTTCTGGATAATCAAATAAAGAATTGTCTGAAAAACCACTATCTGTATCTTCTTTATTTTCAATAAAATAACTTGTATCCCAAGTATATCTATAAAAAAAATATTTGTTTTTGGTAAAAATTCTCAGCAATAATAAATTCCTTTTTATTTTTTATTAAGGAATCTTCATTTGGTAAATTCTTTGACAAAAAACTTTTTATTTCTTCCTTAATAGATTTATCATCTCTTGGAAGATTCTTTAATAAGAAAGTTGATGGTTTTACTTTGGACTGCACAAACTCCACCTTTTCTTCTTTGCAAGAAAGCATAATTAGCATTACAAAAAATACAAATACTCTATTTTTCATTTTATGGTTGTTTTTTTTCTTTCCCAAAAATATAAATAAAAGAACGAATATTCGCTCTTTTACTTGTCTATTATTTCATTCTGCTTTTATGCACACAGCTCGTGTTTCGTTCTTGAAACCAATCTCCCAAGTTATCCAAAAACCTCTTTACCATTTTATTAGAAAGCTTTTAAATTGGTATTCTGTATCTTTTTCTTTTCTAAACATTATCTCTATATAATCCTCTTTCCTATTAAGTTTTTCTAATATTTCTGGAAAATCTTTTTTGAATTGGTAATAATCTGTAAGTTGCAGAGTATCCTTAAATTTCTCTCCTAATTTTATATTTCTATCATACTTATTTAAAATTTCTTGAGCTTTTTTATGAGGTATATTCAGAGACTCATGAACTAAATAATATTCTCCTGAAGAAATACCATTTTTTGCAGGTTTAATAGGGCGTTCATACAATGTTTTGTAATCTTTATTTAAAATGATAAAATCTGATAAAAAAGCTTTCTTTTCATTGTTTTCTATAAAATTAAATGTTATAAAAGAATAAGATTCCATATTCTCCACTTTAAATTTTATTGGAACACTAATCTTTACAGAGTCCTGATATTTCGGATTATATGTTATATAAACAGGTTTATCTGAATTTATTTGATGAAAATGAAACTCTTTACAACTCACCAACAAAACTGAAATAATAATAATTCTTATATAAATCATATCTTAATAATTAAAAAATATTGTTTCAATTAATATAATGTCATCATTTACAATGTGATACATTGACGCTTGTTTTAGCGTTTTGGCTCTCCTATTTTAGAAAGATAGTCCATTGTTTTTTGAGGATTGGAATAATCATCAGGCGTTGATAATATTTTCTCAATAATATCCTTGATATTAGGATAAACCTCTTTTTTTATTTTTTCTTTGTCAAGAAAACGCTCCATATCAGCGAAAATATATTCTCTCAGCTCGTATTTAGAGGTTTCGGGATGGTATGTAAATATCAAATCATGAAAACCACTGCCGTCAGAAAAATCAAAATTGCTTAGTACATATTTTGTCAGTTCCTTATCCTTATTATACCCAAATTCTATTACTAAATCATTTAATAAATTGGGATTTTTGGTTTTCAATAGATTATAAGACCCTTTATCTCCGTAAAAAATATAATTATTATAATGGAATAAATCCGCTTGGTTTATGAGGTATTCATTATCCACATCAGAATCTTCATACAGGATATAATTCTCCGATTTCAAAGCGATATACGGAAACTTGGAATTGTTAAGAGCAATAATGCTATTGGCATATTGGCTGATATTTATACCGTATACTTCCAGAATTTTTTGGGTATATTCTTCATTGGACGGGAATCTGAAATCCATATCGAACAAACTTCTTTTTCCATAATCCATAAGGTCTGTTGATAAAGAATCATAATTAACTTTTAATCCATCTCCCTCTTCCAAAATGTTATAAGGTGCTTGTTTCGTGCTTGCCGAACTTTTATTGTTTTTTTCATTACATGAAAAAAATATAATGTTAGCTATTAATATTATTAAAAAATATCTCATTCTATGATAATTGTTTTTTATGTAAAATATTCTTTTAAAGCTCTTCCATTCCTGGTCGCCACCTACCGCCTGTTTTGGTTTCATCCCATACTCTTTTCAGGTCTGGATTGTTATAAAAATTTTTCTTTTCAATTTCTTCTCTATATTTCTCAGTTAGGTTTAAAATTGGGAAAAAATTATAATAAGAATTTTCATCTGTTTTGCTCATATGATAGGCTGTCTCGCATAATATCTTGGTAAGTTCTGGGAAATCTATTTCGGATTCGCCCTTTTCTTCCCTTTTTATTAAAGTATACATCAATTCTTGGATTCGAAATGAAAAAGCAGACAATTCCTTCTTTTTCCAGCCTTTTACCACTGCGAAAACTTCTGTATTTAAACGATTTTTTCCTCCACAAGGACAATTAATCATTATCTTTTCTAACTCTGCCAAATCTTTGTAATTTCTCTTCAACACAAAGTCCAAAAGTTCCTTATCCTCCACATAACCAAAGGTTTTCACCAAACTCTCCAAAAACCAAGTATCATTAGACCTAAGCCATACAAAACTCGCCCTGTCATCATTGAATAAATAATTGTTTCGATTGACTAAAATTTGAATATTATTTTGGCGTCGTTCTTTCAAATCCGAAACATCTTTCCATTTATAAATTTTAACTTCATCGCCATCTTCTATATATTTTTCCATTGATTTTTTCTCAAATTCTGCAAGTTTAGGATATGCATTTTTATAATCTATCAGCTCTGGAATGGCATAAAGTTCGGTTAAAAAATTGCTGTTTTTAATGATGTAGTACGAATACGGCGTCACATCTACAGACTTATCATTTCTATAGTATTTTACCTCTTTATCACATTTTTCATTAAAGTTGAGATACAAGTATTTTGATGATAAATTAAAATCTATTTTCCTTTTAAAAATCATCTGCACCTTTTCAGAAAACGCCTTGTTTGAAGGCGGAATGTATCCTTTTGATAAGATAATTTTCTCCGCCACTAGGATGACCACCTCCATATCCTCCTTAGAATATGTATAAGTTTCGGTATCTAATGAATTTAAAATTTCGCCTGATATTCCCTTTTCCAACTGTTGTCTCAGAACATGTTCTACATTGCTGCTGTGCGCTTCTGTAAGATTGTTTTTCACAATATTTTCTTCTTTCTTCTGTGAACATCCATGATAAACACTCAAAACAGAAACTATCAGTAATATTTTTCTCATCTTCTATATTTTTAATCAAATTTAGGGAATTTTATTTCTTTTCAAACATTGTAAATCATTAAAGTATCATATCTCAAAGTTTAAGTTACTCTTATATACTCTTGTGCTCTCCACTTCTAATGGCTCGTCATTAAGAAAAACTTCTATCTTATTATCCTTGTTAATATGAAAGCGGATATCGTTTTTAGTTTTGCCTTTCTCTTTGAGTATCTTGTCCATTTTATCCCATTTGAAAAATACACGCCCTTCATACTGCGCATCTCCCACTCTCCAAAAAAACTGTATTTCTTTTGGAACTGCCCGCTCTCTGTTTTCTGGCGATAGTATCCAAGGACGAAGCATAGTATCTTTTTCCCCATTATAATACCAAGCTCTATATTTAACCATAAAAGCAGTGTTATCTTCTGCGGATAAAACAGGTCTCCAGTTGTAGCGGGTACGGTAGTCATCCCATTCCTTAGGAGAAGCATTAGGGATATTCCATTTTCTGCGGACTTCATCTCTTTTCACTCCCCAATCAGCAAAAAGTTTTTCCTCTAATTCTTTATCATCCTTTATTATTTGGGCTTGATAACGGCCGACTTCCACAGCTGTAATCCCATACCATAGCCATACTACCACCATACCTTTAGGGGCAAATCCAAAAACTAAATCACTAAAACCATCATAGGGATTATTGTAACTGTCAAAACTCAAATTTTTATTTGTGACAATATATTCTTGTAAAGAAGACGGAGAAACACTTACATAATTCATAGCATAGGCTCTCCTTACCATTTCTTTCATCTTCTCTACTGGGAAATCTACATCCAAATGATAAAAAGTATCCTCATAATTAGCATAATACACACTATGAAGAGGAATTGCCTTTTGATATTCCTAAGAATTAGGTGTGGTGTAGATTGGGAGAGCTTTGTGATATATATCAACCAAAAACAATAACAACAAAAGAAATAACTAAATCTGGGAAATATAAAGTTTTTGGAGCGAATGGGGTGATAGGATATTATGATAAATATAATCATGATTTTGAAGAGGTGGCTGTTACTTGTAGAGGTGCAACTTGTGGGACTGTAAATATGACTGAAGCTAAATCTTGGATTACAGGTAATGCAATGGTTATTACACCTTTAAATTCTTATCTTTCTAAAAAATACCTATTTTATTATTTAAAAAACTCTAATATGGAAGATATAATTACAGGTTCAGCTCAGCCACAAATTACAAAAACTAAAATAGAAAAACTATTATTCATAACCCCTCCACTTGCTGAGCAAGAAAGAATTGTTGAAAAAATAGAAGAAATATTCTCAGCATTAGAGTTTATTGAGGAAAGTTTAATTTAACAATAAATGGTTAATTATCATATTTACCTGATAATTAACCATTTGTTTTTACCAAGTCACAATTTTATCAACAATTTGCTGCTGTTCAGTAGCAGTTCGGCGAAGATAAATTCGAGTAGTTTCTATGCTTTCGTGCCCCATAAGGTCAGCAAGAAAGGCAATATCATTGAACTTTTCTAAGAAATTCTTAGCAAAACGATGCCGAAACGAATGAGGATAAACCATCTTGGGATTTAGTTCGTATTTTTCTGCAAAATATTTCAGTTGCCCTGCTATGCCTCGTGTAGTGATTTTATTTCCAAATTTATTCAGGAAAATATACCCTGAAAAAATTTCTCTTTCTTTCAGCCACTTTTGAGCTTCGTTTCTAAGTTTTTTCGGAATATAAAGCCTTCTGATTTTGCCCCCTTTTGTGTATAAATCTAAATATCCTAAGGCAATATGTTCAGCTTTGATTTGTGTAAGTTCGCTCACCCTTGCTCCTGTAGCACCGAGGAACCACACCACAAAATATTAGTCTTGATAATTATCCTTTTTGAGTTGTTCTTTCAGAAAAAGATAATCGGCATTGCTGATGACATTTTCTAAGAAATTTTTCTGCTGAACCTTTACAAATTTCATTTTCAGTCGGTCTTTCTTCTGAAATTCTAAAAATTTGTTGATGGCTTGCAAACGAAGATTCACCGTTTGAGGCTTGAAATGCTCCATCAGATACCCTTTGTACGCCTGTAAATTTTCTTTATTCAGCGTTTGATAATTCCTTTGGAAATATTCTACTGTCCAAAGGTACGAACTCACCGTGTTGGGCGACAGTTCTTGCTTTGCCAAAAAGGCTGAGAATTGCTTTTCCATACTTCTATTATATTAAAATGAATAGAAAACATAAACAATTATCAGTTACAAAATTAATGGCAGATTATCAATCACAAAATATTTTCTTCTAATTCCTCCAAAACAGCATAAATATGCTCAATTTTCTCTACAATTCGGTGCTGTTCTGCAAGTGGTGGGAGGAAAATTAGCAAATCATTAAATAATTTTTTATTCAAATGTGGAATTGCTGAACCTGTTTTGGATTCTTTAAAAAGTTTTTGTTCCTTTTTCAAAATATAGAAAATATATTTCTTCAGATATATTTAAAATTTTTAGAATACTTCCTTGATAGCCATCTTGTTGAGCCTTGAAAATTTCACCTGAATTTTCTCCATCAACCAAAATAAGATGGGTGTTTTTAGGAATATATTTTCCTGATTCTTTAATCTCTCCTTCTATCTTTCCTCTCAAAAACTTTACATCTAAATAAGGTAACTCCACTCCTTGCTTTTTTTCGCCATCCAATAATTGACAAATATTTTCCATTCGGGTTAAAGCCCAGTTTTCAGGAATATCAAAGGGGAGTTCCTCCTCATAGTGTGTATTATGTTCTGTGGTTTTGCCTTTGGATTTTGAAGATTTTTGTTCTTTTTTAATGCGTTCCAACAATGCTGAAGCTGGTTCATCATCTGGGTTTTGTGGCACAAGTTCCCCGCGAACAACCATTTCCAAAACTTTGGATTTAACTTGTTTGATGTAACTTTGAAGGTCGGTTTTATTAGTTTCTAAATCATCAACCAAGGCTAATAATTCTTCTATTTTCTCTACAACTCGGTGTTGTTCCGAAAGTGGAGGGAGGGGGAAGAGAATGTTAATTAGTTTTTCTTTTGAAATATTAGGTTGTGCTCCACCTTCTGCTTTTTCCTGTATATTTTGTTTTTGAGATAGCAAATAGAAAAATAAAATCGATTATTTATCCCTGAAAATGGAATACAAGCACAACAAGCCTGATTAGTTGTTGCTTCAATATTTAATAGTCCCAATTTTCCTATGGTTGCCCATATATTGCTATCAGAACACTTCCAATTGGATTTAATCTAAGAGTGTTCTCTTCTATTGCTAATTCTGTAATAAATTCTGAAGTTTCATTAATAAAATTATCATTTAAATCTCCTGTTTTTAACCAAGGGATTATTCCTTTTTGATAATATTTTATTTCCTTTCGACTTGGAGTAGAACCCGCTGACCAATTCCCTATTTCCCCCAATCTACACCACTCCCAGTTTTCGGGGATTTCAAAAGGAATTTCATCGGTGATGTCTTTAGAAGAGCCATCAGCGAAATGCTCGGTGTACTTCTGATAAGGGGATATATAGTTTGTTAATTATTATAAATAATTTGAATGTAAACTGCATAAAAAAAGGACTTTACAATGATTGTAAGTCCTTTTTTAGTTTCTTGTTTCTGTAAGATATTATAAATCAATACCTTACCTATGCAGAAAGGAAGGGATTCGAACCCTCGATACGGTTACCCGTATACCACCTTTCCAGGGTGGCCTCTTCAACCACTCGAGCACCTTTCTATTAATTTTGCAAATGTATAAAATAATTTTTAATTACAAGACATCTCCCCTCTCAAATTTTTAGAAAACTGCTGGGAAAAACTTCCTGCATATTTAGGATTGTCTATCAGATGCATCGCCTTTGTCAAAGCACTTTCTATAGTAATATCTCCACCGCTGATGGCATTTATTTTAGAAAAAACATTGCTGTTTTCATACTTTCCTAAACTCACGCCACCCGATGGACACTGGCTTATGACCACGATATCTATATTTTTATTGCGTATTTTCTGCAAAATTTCCAGTGTTTTGGCATCTCCGAAAATCGTTCCTGAACCGAAAACTTGGATAATCAAAACCTTTACAGCATCTATTTTTAGTAAATATTCCAAATCCATCCCTGGGAAAATCCTGCACAAATGCACGCTGGTACTCAGGTGATAATCCACAGAAAACTTTTCATCCTGCTGAGAGCGGAAGAGATAACTTTCTTTAATGTTCAAAAACACGCCTGATTTACCTAAAATAGGATAATTAGGACTTTGGAAGGCATCAAAGTTTTCCGAACTATACTTTATACTTCTATTTCCGCGCAGGAGCTGATGCTCAAAATACAAAGCCACTTCCTGAATAACTGCCTCATTTTCTTTATACAAACTCGCGTAATAAAGGCTCGTCAGCAGGTTTTCTTTGGCATCTGTACGCAGGTCGCCTATTGGCAACTGAGATCCTGTCAAAATCACTGGTTTACGCAGTCCTTTCAGCATAAAACTCAGCGCCGAAGAGGTGTAAGCCATCGTATCTGTGCCGTGCAGAATAAGAAATCCATCGTATTTTTCATAATTCACCTCTATCACTTCCGCTATCACCCTCCATTTTTCAGGGCCGATGTCCGAGCTGTCTAGTGGCGGTGAAAACGAATGAATGTAAGTATCGCAGTCGAGCAGCTTGATTTCGGGTAATTTGTCAAAAATCAAATCAAAATCAAAGGGCTTGAGACTTCCCGTATTGTAGTCTTTTTCCATCCCAATGGTGCCGCCTGTGTAGATAATCAGAACTTTTCTTTTCATGGGCTAAATTTAGTCAAAAATAACGGAATTTAAATTCAAAACAAACTCCTCCAAATTCTTTTTCCATATTTTAGGATTATTTTTAGAAAAATATAGCGATACAGAGGGTTTTTCGGACAAGAAACAAGCATAGCTCTTTTCCATTGGTAAAACTTTCAAATCATCCATTCCTTCAAAACCCAAAGTAAGCGATTTATTCGGTTCATGGAGCTGATTGATAACCCAATATCCCGATATATCCAGCTCATTTCCTTCCAGTTCCTCTGAAACTTCCCAATTATGCTCGTTCAGTTTCTTTCTTAAATCTTCTATATGGTTGTTCATTATCTTTTTAGCAGACTCATTATCTCTTTGGATTTATTCTTATCGTGGTATTCTTCTGTGGCATAGTGTTTTGCATCATACCCAAAGTCATTTTTCACACTTATTTCAGCGCCATTTTCTAAAAGAATTTCAATAATATCAAGATTCCCAAGAATACAGGCGTTTTGGATGGGAGTGAAATTCAGTTCTCCCTGCTGATTTACATCTGCTCCGTTTTTTATCAGCAAAATAACATCTTCCTTAGACTGAGAATTAACCGCCAAGTTTAACAGCGTTTCCCCCATCGTGCCTAAATCATGAACAGAAGTAATGGGAGCACAATCCAAAAAACTAGGAAAATTCTGATATTTCGAAAAAAGTTTTGTCAAAAATTCATCCATTTGCTCCAAATATCTTTACTTGTAAAACAGCTTTGATTTCATGAGTTTTTAGCCTAATTTAAAAGCAGAGCATTTATATTCTCTGGTTTTCTCGCCCACTCCACATTATACACAAAATCAGCATCTTCCATAGTTTCTACTACTTCCAAAGACTGGGCTTTTGCTTTTATTTTTAATATTTCTCCTACGGAAATTTTTGCTGAAAGTTTTTTGAGTAAAGTCTCTACATCCTCGAAACAAAGACTCCATATCGTCTGCCCTACAAATGGCTGTTCCAGCCAGATGATTTTCTGCTCCGATACATCCAAAACTCCGAAAACCAAGCCTTTTTGCAAAGGTTGAGAAATTCGTATCTGATGAATCACACACGATGGGTCATAGGCAACTCCGCTTCGTTCAGAGACTTTCATTTTATGTTTTGAATCCATCCAGCCCACCACCAAATTAGGCGTGATACTTCCCAAACTATACGCATTACAAGTGAACACCACATATTTCCCTCCTACTTTTTGTAAAGCATTGATATCCACATCTATATATTCTGCCGTTCCGATTTTATTAGGAATAGAACGAATGTCTCCACTGTGTTTACAGCCTAATGAACTGAGATTAGAATAGTTACACACTTCTCGCTCATTCTGATAAATGATACTGCATGACAAATCCATATCCATATGCTGGGCTGGAAGATCTTTTCCCCACTGCATAAAAAGCCTTATTTTATTGCCTTCTAATGGAAATGTTTCTCCCATCAAAGTCGGATTAAAATCCTGCAAATTTTGGCTTCTGTCTCCTATAGGAAGCGGAATTTCGTAGAGTTTTGGGTCAATGTATATTTTTTTAAATCCTGCTTCGGACTGAGAAAATCTTCTCTCTATCTCTTTCAAAGTAAAATCCTTTATACAAGATTGAAAACCAGCAAGTTCACTATCCGAATACAAACTCAAAAATTTATTCGCTGGAATGCTTTTTCTCGTCCCTATCGCTGTTTTTACGCTGCGCTGCGCCTCCCTGTCAAAATAAATTTCCACAAAAGAATTCAGAGTAAGTAAAAACTTCATAGGAACTGCCGAGGAAACCTTCTCAAAGGCTTGCAAAGTTTCTTCTGCACCGAACCAAAGTATATTAGAAAACAGTGACCTCGCAAACAAACTCGGTTTCTGCTGTAAAAGCGTAAAAGTCCTTTCTGCATCGGTTTTTGAACGGAAATAATCTACTTTTCCCTGCCAGACTTCATAAACTTGATTATAAAAAACATCAAGAATGGCTTTCAGCTTATCAAAACCTTTTTTTCTGCTGTATTCAGCCAAACGGAGCGCTCGAATAAAACGAACCCACATCTGGCGGTTAGGGTGCATCTGCTCAGCTATTTTTTCTATTGGAAGGGACAATTGGTTCAGCCAAACAGCCACCATTTTGGCATCTTTACGGGAATATTTCAGTTTCAGTTGTTCCTTACCGACAATTTTAGCAAAAACACTCAAATCCTCTTGTCTTTGGATATGTTTGTGATTTTGCTCTATGCTTTTAACGATTATTTTAGGTTTAATGATTTGTAAAAAACCTGTTTTCTTGTACCATAAATACCGTAAAATATCGGTCGGACTGCGGAAATACCCGCCTGCTTCCTGCTCTCTTCCCTGCGAAATAAGTTCATCCACTACAAGAATCAGCGTTTCTTTAATTCCCACAACCACTTCATTTTCAGGTTTATAATATTTTAAAAGCAATTTAAGTGAATCTGTCTGTGTGGCATCCAGCGGAACCTTAGAAACGAGCAGATTCTCCAAAAGAGCCTTCATTTCTTTTTCTGTCCAAAGGTCAATGACTTTGAGCTTACTTCCTTGATTTTCAAGCTTTAATTTATCAAAAATAAAGGGCATTCCGCAGAATGGACAGCCGTTATAGCGGTTCATGGGAAAAGTCCCATCGGGAATGATATGTCCGCAGTCCAGTTTTACAGCAGCATACCCATAATCATAATAAACTTGGTCGTAATAGTGTCTTAAGGTTTCTCCATTAGGAAGTTCGCCTATTTCTTCATTAAACCAAGCCGTTATCCAGTGGTCATAGACGGTCTCTCCTGTGGGAATTTCCCAATTTTTCACCAAAGGAGTCCAGTTTAGTTTTGTTCCTAAAATTTCCTCAAAATGTGATTTTATCCCTTCTTTAAAGGCAGAAGTGGTGTGATTTATGGCATGTAATAATGGCTCTGTAACCACAAATCCATGCTTACGAAGTGTATCAATGAGGCGAAGCGTTTCTCCTGTCAGTTTAGAAAAACGGGTGTCTGCACTGGGAATATAGACAGCGTTCTGGCGAAGTGCTATTTTTTGTAAATCACTGATAATATGAGCATTATTAACATCCATTTTCTTACATTTATTTTAATCTGAAAAAATAAAAGCAAGGTAATTGCATAAGTAAATCAACCTAAAATGAAAAGAAGTAACTCATGCTTGACCTTGCTTATTCTTTATGAAAAATCCCACTACGAAGATAGTAATTTTTTCTATTTGTGAAGAATATTTTCTACACAATTATTTCCTAATGAAATTATAAAACTGGTCACACAATTCAAGGTTATTTTTTATTATTCTTTTCGCTCATATTTTAGATAAATTTTTAATATTCAATAAAATACATTCATTTTTATTTAAAGTATAACGGAAAATATCTAAAAAAATCTATATTTATGTTAATAAATTTCATCATTGCCAATCAACCAAATGTTTCAGGTAGCCTTGAGTAGATGTTGGATTTATCAACTTTAACTAAGCGTCTTTCAATAAATCTTGTGGCTTTAATACAGTTTCCCCTGAAATGTGTTTTTTTAATAGTTTTACAAGCTGAGTGTAGGTTTTTTTGTAAAAATCATTTTTTGTTTTTTGTAAAAATTTTTCATATTTTCCGATAATGAAAGCAATTTGTTCATTATTGAATGAATTAATTTCATTATTGAGCATAATAGAAAATTCCCAAAATGACTCATTAGCAGGAGGTAGATCTAAAAGAGAGACTGCATAATCAAACCAATCAGGCTCTTTTTTTAATAATTCACGATAAGATCCTATTAAATCTAGGGCTACACGTCGCCGAATTTTTTTGCTCTCATGATTCCTAAACTTACTCAAATAATTAAAACATAAAAGTTTACACTTTTCTTGAGTGGATAAAAAACCAAATTCGCCTAATGCACGCAAACAATGCCATAAAATTTTTTCATCATCTGCATACTTGTTACTAAAATTAATCACCAATTTTAAGCAGTCTACATTCTCTGTAAATTCAGATGGCATACGATGATAGCAGGCTATTTTAGACATTGTATCAGCTGTATCCAATGGCGTAGAGTCTGTATTTTCATCATTTAAAAATGCGGTCAGATAGTCCAACAACTTCTGGAATTGCTTAGGCTTTCCCAATTCTCTGCTGATATATTTCATAGTGTTGTCTTTGGTTTAGTTACAATTTTGTTTGAGACATTTTCCATATTTTTCTTTTACAAATGTCCACCCTTGTTACAGTTGCTATTCAAAAGGATTATATTGACCAAGATTTTTTCCCCAATCTAAATCAATGAATCTATCTTTAAACATTTCATATACAGATTGGGAATTAATTCTATATGCAGAATAATTCTGTATTTCTTCTAATTTAGACATATCTGTGAAAGAAATGAACACTGGAATATTCTTATTAATTCCAATGGTTTCCATTTTTGATTTTACATTAATAAGCGATGATATACATGTATCAAACATGGCTTTTCTATACTTATTAAAATCATTTTTATCTATATCTTCATAGTGGTTTAATTTTTTATTAAATTCTTTTAATTCACTATTTTCTAGATTGTAACTTAAATTCTCCCATTCATTTGGAGACCATTTATAATATAAATAATCATCATTATTTGTTACACTATTTTTAGATATTAGTTTATCTAAATCTTCTAAATCTGACAATGCTAAAACAAAGTTACTCATTTCATCATTACATACAAGAGAGATGGCGTAAGGCTCATTTCTATTTAAAACCATTTTACTTAAATCGGTAAAAATAGCATCGCTCAATATATTGACTATATTTTCCATAATAATTTCCTTAACCAAAAACATTTTCCCTATTTGTTGTAGAGCTTTTTCTTTTAAAAATGCCCGCTATCACTATAAATAGTTAGAATAATTTTTAGGAATTTCTATTTTCAAAAAATCTAAAAAATTCTCTGCATATAAATCATGTTCTCCTGTAGATAAATCAAAGCAATAAACCTCTTCAGCTGCCTTATTATCTATGATTTTAAAATAAAAAAATCCTATATCATTAGCTTCTAGGAAGAAAAGTTTGTCATGATTATTTTTATCATAATTAACATTCCAGCTATAAGTATAGAAAATATCCTGATCTGCTTCATCTCTATATTCAGGAGGAAATACTGTTTTAGTTGATTCTCCCCATAATATTATGGAATCATAATTTTTAATAAACCATCGATAGTATTCTGGCAGTTTCAGATTAAATTCTGACTCTCCAGCTTCAATCCAGCTTTCATCGATTGAAGTGTTCCGATTACATATTGAATTTGGTAACTTATCGAGCATTTCAGTTATCTGCTCAATTAATTTAGTCTCCATAAAATTTCTAGTTTTTAATTACATGTTTTTACATTATTTTAAGGGCAGGAATCGGATTACGACTGCTTGTTCAGCTTGTCAATTTCTAACTATTTTAGTCAAAGTCAATTCCATGCTTTTTCAAGGCATCCAAATAAACATTTGCACCCTTATCTCGTTTAATATAAAGAAGTCGTAACAAAGCAGAAATAAAGTCATCTTGTTTATCATCTTCCTGCTCTTCAAGTAGAATTTTTTCATAGATTTTTTCAAATTCACTTGAATTTAGTTCAAAAAATATAAGGTTTTGCGCTATGTGAGATAACACCATTTCATCCAGCTCATTGTTTAGCAACATTTTATCAAGAAAAAACTCTTTTATTTCATTAGATTTTTGTCCATGTGTTGCTATAAATTTAATTATTTCTACTTGAAGAAATTCATCTTCCTCATTATCAAATTCATTCAATAGGAATTTAATAAATTCATCACTTGGATTATTATTATCATAATCAGACAAAAAATCCATCTTTTCATCTTCATTTTCGCATTTTTTATACGAGATAATATCTTTTTCTAACATTATTCATTGCATTTTTTGTTTTTTCCAATAGTTTTGTTTCCAATTTATAGGCTAAACCACATTTCCTTATTTTCCTATTTTTACTCCAAAACCTAACTTCCCAGTTCGTTATAAACTTTCATCAAGTCCCTGAAAATCTGCTCATCAGTGAATTTTTGAACAAAATCAAGTCCTTTTTCTGCTCGGAATCTGCATTCCTCGGGATTATCCCATAACTGTTTGATTTTAAACCGAATATCCTCCACATCCAGCGGACTGACATACAGAGAATACTCTCCTCCCGCCTCTGGAAGACAGCTCGTATTGCTCGTAATGACAGGCGTTTCCGAAAACAAAGCCTCTATCACAGGAATACCAAAGCCCTCAAATAAACTTGGATAAATGAAAATTTCCGCCAAACAATAAATTCCCGCCAATTCCTGCATGGAAACATTCTCCAAAAACAAGGCTTTTACTTTATTTTTTGCAAGTTCCTGCTCTATTTTTTGAAAATATTTGGTCTTCTTTCCTACCACAACCAGCGGAATATCAGTCCCTTGTAGAGCCTTCACCACCGAAAGCAGGTTTTTCCGCTCCTCTATGGTTCCTACATTTAGCAGAAATCTGTCTGGAAGACCGAATTTTTGTTTTATTTCTTTCAGCTGTTCTTCGGAATATTTTTCCTTAAAAGCCTGATGACAACCCTGATAAACTACCCTGATTTTTTCTTCTGGAATTTTCAGAAATTCTACGATGTCCCTTTTGGTCTGCTCAGATATTGCGATGACCAAATCTGCCATTTCCGTCGCTTTTTTGAACTTCCAAAAATGGATTTTCCTGTCAAAAAACGAATACAACTCTGGATAGCGCACAAAAATCAAATCATGTATGGTCACGATTTTTTTTATCGGTTTTTCGTTCCATTTTAGAGGCAATTCTCCCGAAAGTCCATGGAAAATATTTGCGCCCAAATTCTGTGCATCCACACCCATTTTAAGCTGTCTTGCGAGCATTCCCTTTGATACGGAAGCATAGGAAACATTAGGAAGGGACAAAATATCCTTCCCTCTTTGGCTTTGTTTTTCGGCTAAAAGGACAAACTCATCTTCTGGCGAATATTCCGCTAAAATCCTTACCAAATCACGAGAATAATTCCCAAGCCCAGAAGTATTGTGAAAAAACCTTTTGGCATCAAATGCTATTTTCATTATTTTTTGCTTTCGTTTTGTATTAAATCTCTATAAAGACCTGTTTTCCAACCTTTTTCGTTAATAAATTTCAATAATTCATCAAAGCGCTGTATCATTTCTTTTCCTGAATTTCGCATCACATAAGCTGGAAAATTAAATTCCTTTTGGTACAAATCAGTGAATTCCCACGGATGGAAATACAAGGCAGCGTATCTCGTTGATTTTACGCACTTTGCTAATAAAAATTTATAAATCCACAACGGAAAATTATGAAACGAAAGCCAAAAAAGCGGAATTCTAAACCAGCTCACAGCCGTTGGTATCTGCCACAAGCCGTTTTCATTGAAAAATCGTTTGGAAACATGCAGTTTATTGTATCTCCCAGGTAAAAGAGTGGGATTTACAGAAGAATTATACTCAAAACCTGCTTTTTTCACTTCCTCAGAATCCACTTCGCGCATTCTGGGCATTCGCAGACCTTTTATTTCTACATTAAACTGATTTTCAAGCGCTTCTTTGGACATTTTTAAATGCTCGTTCTCAAAATCAGAATGATAATAAGTATGAGAAGCCAGCTCGTGTCCCTCTGAAATGAGCCTTTCTATAAGGTCTGGAACCTGCTGAGCAAAAACAACTGTCGAGAAGAAAGTCGCCTTTGCATTATGCTTTTTCAAAACATCCAAAATAGAAATCAATCCCTGTCGAGAAATTGCTATTTGCCTTTGGAAATCAATATCATAGCCATACTCCTTCGGCATATCAAATTCTTCTATATCAAAACTTAGGTAAATCATTTTTGTAATTATTAGTTTCCTCTGTAAGTGGAATAGCCATACGGAGACAATGTAATCGGGATATGGTAATGCTGAGTATCCTTTATCTCAAAAACTACTTCTATAAAAGGGTAAAAAGTTTTTTGTTTCAATCTTTCAAAATAAGGGACAATATGAAAAGTAAGTTTATAGATTCCGTTATTATTTTTACCCGATTCTTCTTTCAAAAATTCCTTAATTCTCCCGTTATTATCCGTGTATTTTTCGTCTATCACTACCCAATTTTGACTTTTATCTTGTTTGGATAGACTGATTTTTACATTCGGAGCGGGTTTTCCTTGTGAAATATCCAAAATATGACTTGACAATTGATATTTTTCTTGCGCCTGAATAAATGAGCTGAAAAATACTAGCAATATTAAAATTATGTTTCTCATTTTTATGTATTTTTATTTATAAATTTTCTTCTTGAATGATATAACTTGGTCTTTCTTTGGTTTGTTTAAAGATTTTTCCGATATAAATTCCGATAATTCCTAAAATAATGAGTTGCAAACCTCCGAAAAATACGATGGTCATTATCAGAGATGCCCAGCCCGATATTTCAGAGCCATTGATAAAAGCAAAAATCACATAAGGAATATATAAAATTGATAACAATGAAAAGAAAAAGCCCAAAAGCACCGCAAAATACAAGGGTTTCACACTAAAAGCCGTCACTCCAGCCAAAGCCAAATGAAGCATTTTTTTCATCGTGTATTTGGTCTGTCCTGCAAAACGAGCCTGTGCTGTGTAAGGCAAATATACCTGTTGAAAGCCTACCCAAGGGACTATCCCACGCAGGAAAGGTTCATTTTCGTTCATAGAACGGATAACCTTTACCACCGCTTGGTCTAACAAACGAAAATCTGCCGAACCTTCTTTTATTTCAATATCGGAAAGTAAATTTAGAATTTTATAAAACTGCTGTGATGTTTGCTGTTTTTTCTTCGAAGTTTCAGCAGGATAAGTCCTCAGTGTAGCTACCACTTGATTGCCTTCTTCCCATTTCTGGATAAGTTCTGGAAGGAGAGCAGGCGGATGCTGTAAATCACAATCCATCGATATTACCGCATCTCCGAAAGCGTGGTCAAGCCCTGCTTTTACAGCCAACTGATGCCCAAAATTCCGCGAAAATGAAATATATTTTACATTTTCATCCTCGCTGCTTAGTTTTTTTAGAACTTCAAGGGAGTTATCCGTACTTCCATCATTTACATAAATCAAAGAATATGAATATTCTCGCAATTTTTCAGAAAAAACGCCCTTAATGGCCTCATACAACGGAATAATATTTTCGCTTTCGTTATAACATGGAACGATGATATCTATTTTCTTCATGATGCCAAATTTAAAATTAATTATGATTTTAATAATAAAAAGACCAACTCAAAAAGTTAGTCTTTTATATATTTAATAATTTTTTATTATGTATCTATCTTCATTCAAGACTTTTATGTGACTACTATTTATTTTATTGATATCTTGTAGTCTCTTTCTATTTTGTATGCTCTCCAGCATATTTTTCCCATCTTTTTTATCATAATCATTTTCAACTAACAAGTTAGCATATTTCTCTGCTGCTTCCAAATTGTCCAAATAATAATAAATTTTCATCAAATTATAATATGCTGAATAACGAACTTTTCTGTTTTTTCTATTATCCTCTGCATATGATTTAATTTGTTTCTCAAAAATCTCAATAGCAGGAGCTATGTCTTTTGTAACAGATTCAGGAATTGAAAAGTATTCTACTTTACTAAGGGCATCTTTAATGATTTCAAATGCTTTTTGTTGATTTTCATATTCAGGGTGCTTTTTAGAACCTAATAACCAAAGATTTTCTCTAACTTCTACTAAACTTTGCCCATAATCCTTGTTCATATAATCATTTAACCTTTGATAAATGAGCGTTTGCAAATCTGTTTTAAATTTATTTCTCCAAACATCTTGCTGTACTAGAAAATTTTCTCTAGCCATAGTAGAAGAAGAATATTCTAGCGTATTAAAAGTTTCTGAATGTCTCACAGAACCATAATTTTCTCCATTTAATAGATATCTTTGGGTTGCTTCCATTCTTTGCATTACTCTATAAAAAGTTCTTACAGACTTCACATTACCTTCCTTGTCTTTAATTTCCTCTTGTCTTACAATAACTTCTGGATTAGAATATGTAATTGGATTGTTCAATTTAACATCAAAATTCAGATGAGCATTTCTCTCTTCTCGTTTAAAACTATTTAAATAAAATAGATTTGGGTCAATATCAACACCGATTGTATTATCAGAAACTACTACATTATAAGTTCTGCGTTCTGGCTCTGTATACTTCTATGGAAGTCTAACATATTTAACATAAAAATAAAAACGATCCAAATCTGTACTCTGAGCGAAAAATAAATTTTGTACTAAAAATAGAGTTAGTAAACTAAATAAAGATTTTAATTTCATATTATTATAATTTATTGAACGCAAAATTAACACTTTCAATTATATTTTCCTAATACTATATTTTTTTTCTTCAAAATTTAAAAAACACATTTCCCAAATGATACTCAGCCAAATAAGTGCTGGCGGAACTGCCCGTAAAGAATACCTAATAATATAAGGTTCTTTCAGCGGCTTGAATATATCCGTCGGAGAAAGTGACGCTAAAATAGCCAAAGATAATAAAATGATTTTCAGGGTTTTATTTTTATTTGGAGTAGAAACAAACCAAATTCCTATTCCTACATAAGCGATGATATAGGTGCTATTTTCTGTCCCTGTGCTGAACAAACAAAGAAATATACTCACCGATGCCAACAATAACAATCTGAACCTTAAGTTTTTATACTGATTTATTCGTAAATAAGGCAGCGCAAATAAAACTAGTCCAATAGCGATTACCACCAAATTATTATTATAAATTCCTGTTCGTTGCAAAAATCCTAAAAGGGAAAGATTTTGCAAATTATAATGTGAAGTATCTAAGTTTGAGCCGTTTTTCTCCGAAAGAGAAATATACCATTCGTAATATTGAGAAATCACATAATCCGTTGAAGAATAAAGCATTGGCAAACAAACCAACAGCCCAAGCCACAGCAATCCAGACCACACAAAACGCCATTTGTCTTTAGCAAAAAAGAAAAATGCCAGACCTACAATTCCATAAAGTTTCGTTAAAAGCCCGATAACGATAAACAGCGTAGCCCAGTGACTTTTCCCTTTTTCAATGAAAACAAATGCTCCCAAAAGCAGCGCTATAATACTGACATTAAACTGTTGCATCGCTGCCGCAGTATATAAATCATGAACAGAAATGAATAAAACACCTATAATTGCCCATTTCGGAAGTGGTAGCTGACGAATAGCCCAATACAAAAATGCTGAATTAGCCAAAATCCATAGCGAACAGCCCAGCCAATTAGGCAAAACAGCAAAAGGTGCTATAATCCCGCTGAAAAATATCCCATAGTGATTCATATCAAAATATTCCTCTGGATATGGAACATAAAGCGGAAGCTGCTGTATCGTATGCCAGAAAACTCCTTTGAATATCAGATAGTTATTGTGCTTTTCTGGTCGGAAAGCTGTCTGGAAAACAGCCACCAATGACAACCCAAACCACAAAGCAGTAATAAAACGATAATTCTGAAAGAACTTTTTTATCATTAAATTCATAAATCTAATAAAATAGTGACAAATTTAAAGTATTTCTGTCCATTTCTCTAAAATCTTTTCTTTTTTCCATTTTTGGGATTCTTCATAGGAAGATTTATTTAAATTATTATAAATATCCTGATTCATTATTAGATATTCCAACTTTTCTCTAAACATTTGCTTATCGCCCAATGGTATCAGAAAACCATTATTTTCATTAATAATATCCGAAGGTCCGTAGTTACAATCATAAGCAATAAGTGCATTAGAACAGAACATAGCTTCCACTAACACAGTGGGCAGACCTTCCTTTAAAGAAGTGGATACAAAAATTTTTGATTTGCCTAATAATTCTGAAATTTCATCTATATTTTTTGAGCCTAAAAAACATACATTTTTTTCTAACCCTTTGTCTTTTACATATTTTTCTAAATTATTTCTTTCCACTCCATCGCCTATAATCTGTAAGATCCAGTTTTTTGGAAGATTAGATTGTTCAAAAATTTCCAATAATTCTCCTACATTTTTGCCTTTATCCAGCCTCCCCACAAAGGAAATAATATTCTCTTTGCTTTCCGATGGTATAAAACTTTTACTCTCAAATGGCTCTCCTATAATATTAGGAATAAAGAATGTTCTGCTAAAATGCTTATAATACTGGACAGAAGGAGTATTGATACATACTATACCTTTTAGGTTTTTATAAAATTTTCTTAGCTTTTTATTATAAAGCCATCCACCCACATTGTAATCTGTGTGTTCCCAAGCTATTGTCTTAGCTGCAATATTTTTAAATGTACCCAAAAAAGAAGAAATTTTATACCAACAGGATATAATAGTATCATAATTCTGATGGTTTTTCAGAAGCCAATTTTTGAGTAGTAGATAAACCCCGATATGAGAAATATACGAATTGATGTTCTGTATTTTAGGAATGAATTTGAGGTGTTTCACATTAAATTCACAAATTCCCCATGCCCAATGCGAAAACATATCCGCCGTATGGATTTTAATATTTTTATTTAATGAATAAAAAGCGTCTGTTTTACTCGTCAGCAATAGGATTTCAACTTCATGTCCCTGTTCCACAAGTTCATTGGCAAGATTAGTCATCACTCTAGCAACTCCCCCAGGGTTAAAAAGTACATAATATATCAATAAAATTTTCTTTTTTTTCATTTTTTACCATTTATTTTAGCTTATGATAAACAAAACTCATAGGAAAAATCAGTATTCCTAATATTTTGATAATTATATTTTTGGGAGAAGAGATAACCTCTGATATTGGAGTTCTATTTTTTAATGAATAATACTGATAACCAATAAGATTCCTAAGAAGAGTTTTGGGATGGCTGTAGATTTTATCTGCATAAACATTGATGAAAGTGAGATAGCTTTGCGATAACCCAAAAGCATTTTTGACATCATAGAAACTATTCGCCAATGAATGTTCATCTTCCAAATCTCTGTGATAGACTCTCACTGCTTTATTGATAAACCTATGCTTCCCCTGCACATCGAACAAAAACTGATACACTCCCTCTGGAATAAAACCTTTCCCTAAATATTTTTCCTTCTGCAAATTCATATTTCGGAAAACCTTTGTAAAACCAAGTCCCCATTTATCACCTTTTACTTTGTAATGGTATCTCATCTCAAAGATAGAACAGTCCAGCGGGGATTTTGGATATTCTTCACCGATAAGTTGGCTGTTTTCATCCACTGCCAGCCCGCACACAAAAACAATATCATCTGGAACATTTTCTATTTCACCAAGTAAAATTTCTAAAGCGTTTGGCAGGATAGCATCATCTGAATCCAATATTGTGAAATACTCTGTATTACAAAGTTTTACACCTCTTATGATTGATACAAATTTATGGGCATTTTCCTGATAATGATATTCAATCTCAAAATCAGCATTTTGTTTAAAATTTTCTACTAAATCTCTCGTATTATCGGTAGAACCATCGTCTATAATGAGCCATTTAAAATCTCTGATAGTCTGATTTTTAAGAGACTCAAAAGTTCTTCCAAGAGTATGCGCCCTATTATAAGTAGGAGTAAAAATGGTAATTT
>CAUQVP010000011.1:0-28285 GCA_963521545.1 uncultured Flavobacteriaceae bacterium
AAAAGATATGATGAAACCAGAGGATTTAAATTCATTTCGTATGCTGTATGGTGGATTAGACAATCTATTCTTCAAGCCTTGGCTGAACAGTCTAGAATCGTAAGACTTCCTCTAAATAAAATAGGCTCTATCAATAAAATCAATAAAGCCTATGCAGAACTGGAACAAATCAACGAAAGACCTCCATCTCCAGAGGAACTAGCCGAAGTATTGGACATGAGTGAGGAGGACATCAAGGAATCTATGAAAAACTCAGGAAGACACCTATCCATGGACGCTCCGCTAGTAGAAGGAGAAGATTCTAACCTATATGATGTACTTCGTTCTGGCGAGTCTCCAAGTCCTGATAAAGAACTGATGCTGGAATCTCTACAAATAGAAATAGAGAGAGCATTGCAGACCCTCACACCGAGAGAAGCTGATTTAGTAAGGCTTTATTTTGGGTTAAATGGCAAGCACCCTATGACTTTGGAGGAAATAGGTGAAACCTTTGATTTAACGAGAGAAAGGGTTCGACAAATCAAAGAAAAAGCCATTAAAAGGCTGAAACACAACAGCAGAAGTAAAATTTTGAAATCCTATTTAGGGAAATAAGATAGAAAGCAGTGAAATTTTCACTGTTTTTTTATTTTTAATAAATTGATTTAAAATGAATTACATAAAATTTCATTTTTTTTTTAAATAATTTTTCTTAGCATATGATTTATATTATATTTGCATCTTAAATTTTAAATAAAAAACAGAAGAACAAAAGAATTTATGATTTACAAAGTACGAGTTATTTTAGATGCAAAGGAGCAGATTTTTAGGGACATTGAGATTAGAGAAAAACAAACTCTTTGGAATCTGCATTTAGGAATTAAGAGTGCTTTCAGCCTTCAGGGTGAGGAGCTTTCTTCTTTTTACTATTCCGATGACAGCTGGTCTGAGGGGGCAGCTGTTCCTTTAGAAGACATGTCTGATGATGGAGATGGAGACACAATGTCTGATGTGTACATGAGTGAGGCATTTCCAGAAATTGGAAGTAAAATGCATTTTAAATACGGGCTTTTAGACCTTTGGGAATTTTTTTGCGAACTTTTGGAAATTACAGATGAGAAAAACTCTGTGAATTATCCTATTACAGTATTCCGTTTTGGGAATGTTCCTCTGAAAGCTCCAAGTAAAAATGGTAGCTCTACCACTACTAAAAAACAACAATCAAACATCGCGGTGGATGACTTTGATTTATTAGAAGAAGAGGATTTCAGTTCTGAATTTGAAGATGGTTATGATGAGGAGGATGATTTCTCTAATGACTACTATGATGAGGGAGTAGATGAAGAGGATGACTACAAATAGTTAAAAACCAGCATATTATGAAAAAATATTTTTTGCTTATTTTATTCGCTGTCTTTGCTATATCTTGCTCCAAAAAAGATTTAGTTTTTACAGGAAAAATCAATAACCCTGCACCACTGAGCAGAATAGAACTTATAGATGTTTCATCCGTTGCCACACTTCCTATTGCGAATATTGGCATAGATGAAAAAGGAAATTTTTCTGATACTATCAGTGTAAAAAAAGACGGAATCTACGCTTTGGTATACCAAGGAAAAGTAAATTTCTTATATTTAAAAAATGGTGAAAACCTCAATCTGGAAGGCAATGGCTCTACTTTCCCTGAAGACCTGAAAATCAGTGGAAAAGGACAAGCTAATAATGAATTCTTGATTGAAAGTCAAAAATTCATCACTTCATATTTTTCTAAATTAAATCAAGCTGTTTTAGCAAAAAACGAAAATGATTTCATCAAAGAAATAGAAAAATACTCTGCTGATATCAATAAGAAATTAGATGAAATTGCTAAATCTAAAAATGCTGACAAGGATGTCATAGAATGGAAAAAAAATGACCTGATGGTGAATCTTCTGATGATAAGTTCTCAGTATGAAATGATGCACGGACAGATGACCCAAAACCCTGATTTCAAAGTATCTGAAAAATTCAAAGAAAGTCAGAAAAAATTTGAAAAAGAATCTTTAATCAAAGAATTTCCTGCTTATAGACAGTATCTTTTAGGAAAACTGGAGCCTGATTTTAGAAAATTTGCTACTCCTTATCTTAACGATACTAAAACTACACAAACAGAAGTTTTCTTGAAATTTTTAGAAACTAGAAAAGATTTTTCACAAGAGCAAAAAGACTACTTGGCTGCATATATCGCTACTCAATTTGACCTTCATCCTCAAAATGATAAAATAGAACAAGTTCTAAAGGCGCTCACTGAAAAGGTAAAATCAGAAAATATTAAAAAAGACTTAGAAAGAGTTTATACTGCGATTATAGGACCAAAAGTAGGTTCTGCATTACCAGAAGTAAATTTCATAAAACAAGATGGTAAAGCTTACAAAATAAGCGAACTTAAAGGAAAACCTACTTTGCTTATCTTCTACAGCTCTTTTGCTCCAAATATTGTACAATCTGCTGCTGCATTAAAAGAGATTACTGAGTTTTATAAATCAAAACTAAATGTAGCCTATGTCAATATGGATGATGATGCTAAGCAGTTCCAAAAAACCTCTAAATCATTATTCAGTGGCTTTATAGGAGTTAATCTGTACGCAAAAGGAGGGCTAAAATCTGAAGCCGCACAACAGCTCCATATCTATGGGTTTAAACTTCCTAGCTTTATGATTTTAGATAAAGATGGAAAAGTAGGAAGTAAGACTATTCTTGGACTTTCTAACATCCAGCTGACAGAACTTATTGACATTATAAATAAACAAACAGGTATGTCCGCTCCTATTCCTGAGGCTTCTGAAACTGAAGAAGAACATAATGAACACGATGGACACGGACACTAATAAAAAGTTAAAGGAATAAATAGAGTCCAATTTTTGGATTCTATTTATTTTTATAAATCACTTATATTACATGATAAATTTATACTTATTTAAAAAAGTTACACTAAACGGACTTAAATATTTTTTTTATTTTATCTGTTTATTCTTTATCAATCGTTTTATATTTTTTTCAGTTTATGGAAAATGGTCTCAGCTAGGAGAATATCTTTCTGATATTTTATATGCTTTTTTCATTGTAGGGCCTCGTTTTGATATATCCGCCATATGTTATGCTTTTCTTCCTTTGGCTGTTTTTTGGTTGTTTTCGCTATTTATTCCTAAAAGATTTACTACAAATTTTCAAAAAATCTATCTTTATTTCAGTTGTTTTTATCTACTTTTTGTTTTAGTCGTTTATGTTTCTCTTTTCATCATAGATTTTTTTTATTATCAATTTTTCCAATCGCATATTAATATATTATTCTTTGGAATATTTAATGATGATACGAAAGCTGTCCTAAAATCCGTATGGACAGACTATCCTGTATTCAAAATATCTATCATTTATGCTCTTTGTATCGTTAGTTTTCTATTTTTACACAAGAAAATTAAGAAAAACTTTAGCATAAATACTTATCCTGCATCAAAGAAAACTTTATTTCTCTTAGCTGTTTTTCCTCTATTCATCGCAGGAATGAGAGGAAGTTTAGGTGAGTTTACCCTCCGTAGAGAACATACTAATATAGGCACAAATGAGTTCATCAATGCTCTTTGCTACAATCCTGTTTATGCTCTAAAATTCGCAAAATCAGAATTAAACGACAACCTTATCACTCCTGACATTGCCCAAGAATTAAAAGTGAATGGATTTAGTTCATTCGAGCAAGTGAAGGAAGTTTATCGCGAAAATATTATTGATGATTTTGACAAGAATTTGTATTCTACAACGGCTCATAATGAGTTTTTAGAGAAAAATCCGCCCAACATCGTATTTATCCTTATGGAAAGTATGAGCAATCATTACTTTGAACTCCATTCCAAAGAGCTTAATCTTTTGGGTGATTTGAATGAAATTCTGCCCGAATTATACTATTTCAAAAATGGTTTATCATCTTTCAACGGAACCATATATTCTTTGGAAAACCTTATGGTAAACACTCCGAAAGGCATCATCTCGCAATCGCCTTATTTTGACACCTCATTCAGTTCATCCATTTCAAAGCCTTTCAAAGAGCAAGGCTACGAGACTTATTTTATAACAGGCGCACACCTTTCATGGAGAAATACGGACAAATTCATAAAAAAACAAGGTTTTGATATCATCAAAGAAAGTTCTCACATCAAACAAAAATTCCCTAACGCCGAGGATTTCGCTTGGGGAACTCACGATGGCTATTTATTTGATTATATAAAAGACCAGCTTCAGCAGTCTCCTTCAAAGCCAAAAATGATCTTTTCCCTCACCGTGAGCAACCATACTCCATATGAAATTCCTACTCATTACAAGCCATACCCTATTAAAATAGATGCCATAAAAAACCTTCTTCGGGTGGATGAGAAAATGGCTTATGCTAATTTTTATTCCCACCAATATTCAGCCTCTCAACTGGCTAAATTTATAAAAGACATCAAAAATTCTCCTTTGGGAGAAAACACCATTATCGTAGCGACAGGCGACCATAATATCCGACAGGTATTCGAATACGATGATGAAAACTCCTTCCTAAAACGCAGTGTGCCAATACTTTTCTACATTCCAGAAAAATACAAACCTGCCTTTTTCGATTCCTCTGTGATGGCTTCTCACAAGGACATCTTCCCTACTATATTTAATTTGAGTTTATCCAACCAAAAATATATTTATTCGGGAGATAATTTGTTTAAAAAATCGCCAAACTATCGCTTTGCAATCAATGAATATAATTTCATAGCCGATTCCATAGGGGTGATTTCTTACGAAAACGGAAGCCCTGCTTATTACACTTGGAAAGATAAAAATAAAAGAAAATTGAGCTTAGATAATATTCAAAATCCACATGCTCAATTTATGTTAAACAAAATGAGGGCTTTTTCTGCTCTGCAAACCATCCAAATTTATATGGATATAGAAAAAAAATAAATAAATTTAAGTATATTCGATTCCTATAAAAATACCGAATGAAAAAAAATAAAAATCTAATTTTAGAAAACATCAAATTAACTTCCGCTGGTGCGAAAGGAGTTTCTATTGGAAAAACTGAAGATGGCAAAACTGTGCTTGTCTCAGGAGCAATCCCTGGGGACACCATAAATGCTCGCATAAAAAAGGCTAAAAGCAAATATTATGAAGCAGAAATGGTAGAAATTTTAGAACCATCTCCGTTTCGGGTAGAGCCAGAGTGCATCCATTTCGGCGTGTGTGGAGGATGTAAGTGGCAGAATATGAGCTATGAAAAACAACTAGAATTCAAACAAAATGAGGTTCTTAACAATATTAAAAGAATAGGCGGCATCGAAGATTTTGAATGCATCCCTATTCTCGGTGGCGAGGAACACTATTTCTACCGAAATAAAATGGAATTTTCGTTTTCCAATGCTCGCTGGCTGACTTCGGAAGAGATAAAATCTGACACAGAAATAGACAACAAAAATGCTCTTGGTTTCCATATTCCTGGGCAGTGGAGCAAGATTTTAGATCTAAAAGAATGTTACCTGCAAGAAGCACCATCCAACGAAATTCGTCTGGCGATCAGAGATTATGCGATAAAAAACAACCTTGATTTTTTTGATTTAAGGAATCAAGAAGGATTTCTACGAACACTGATGCTTCGCCAAAATTCCAAAGGAGAATGGATGATTCTCATTCAGTTTTTCCGAGAAGAAAAGGAAAACAGAGAAAATTTATTGAACTTTATTTTGGATAAGTTCCCTCAAATCAAGACTTTACTCTACGCTATCAACTCCAAAGGAAACGACAGCGTGTATGATTTGGACATTCAGACTTACTTTGGTGAAGGATTTATCTTTGAAGAAATGGATGGGCTAAAATTTAAAATTGGTCCTAAATCTTTCTTTCAAACCAATTACAAACAAGCCCTAAATCTTTACAGAAAAACTCTGGAATTTGCTGATATTCAGGAAAATCATGTAGTATATGACCTTTACACAGGAACAGGAACAATAGCCCAATATATGGCTAGACACGCCAAACAAGTGATTGGGATAGAGGCCGTTCAGGAGGCGATAGATGCAGCGATAGAAAACGCTGAACTTAACGGACTGAATAACTGCACTTTCTACTGCGGAGATATGAAAGAAGTCTTCACAGAGGAATTTCTGGTGCAACACCCGAAGGCAGATGTCCTAATTACCGACCCTCCACGAGATGGAATGCACCCGAAAGTAATAGAGCAGATTCTAAAACTTTCGCCAGAAAGAATCGTTTATGTAAGCTGTAATTCAGCGACACAGGCAAGAGATTTAGCCTTAATGAAGGAGCACTACAATGTAGTAAAAATCCTTCCAGTGGATATGTTCCCACAGACACACCATGTGGAAAACATTGCTCTTTTAATAAAGAAATAATTTTTTCATAAAATAAAAATGCAGCCCTAAGAGAGCTGCATCTTTTTTATTTCATATCATACATGACTAGTGCGGTCACGAGTTTGGGTTCTATGTAAGTACATTTTGGAGGCATTTTCAGGTTTTTATCTGCGATTTCTACTAAATCAGAAAAGCTCACAGGATGCACCCCGAATGCTACTTTATATCCCTCATTATCAACCTTTTCTTTTAGTTTTGTGATTCCCTCCACGCAAGAGCTTCCCCGTAGATAATCCACTCGCTTGGTGGTTTTCAAATCATCTATTCCTAAAATCGGACTCAGTATATATTTGTCCAGCAGATAATGGTCTATAATCCCCAAACACTCTTCACTACAGCATTCTTCTTTTAGTGTAAGTTTATAAAACTGTCCATCTAAATAAAGACTTATAAAGTGTTTTTGCTCTGGATAATATGGGTTTTCCCCTCTGTTCTCAATGATAAATTTATCCTCCAGCTGATGCAAAAACTGCTCCACCGTTAGACCATTCAAATCCTTGACAACCTTATTAAAATCATTAATTTTAATAGACTGGTCAGAAACTATGAAACTATAAACAAAGTTATACGGCTCATTTCCTATGTGATTAGGATTTTTATTCTTTCTTCGCTCAGAATAGAGCGCTGTAGAACCCATCCTATGATGTCCGTCAGCAATGTAGAAAGCCTCTACTTTTGCTAAAATTTGTTCATATTTTTTCAAGGTTTCTTCATCTTGAATTTTCCAAACACGATGTTTAGTCCCCTTGCTGTCTGCATATTCCAAAACAGGATTTTTCCTTTCTTCCTCACTCATAAGAGCCTCTAATTCAGCATTTGAAGAATAGGTCAAAAGCACTGGTTCCGCTTGGAGATTCACACCTTCCAGATACTTAGACAGTTTTTCTTTTCTGTGTGTGAGTGTTTCTTCGTGCTTTTTAATCTTTCCTGAATTATAATCTTCTACGGAAACCAATCCTAAAAGCCCTCTAAAAACACTGCCATCAGGCAAAATTTGACAATACAAATAATATCCTGATTCCTCCTCCTGATGTAAGTTGTGATTTCTCAGCAACTCCTCATAATTCGCCCTCACTCTACCCAAATTCTGCTCCAAATTCTGAGGTTCACCAGACAAATACGGTTCCACCATTCTCACATAAGAAAACTCTCTCTCAGCTTTCTTTGCGATTTCTTCATGAGTATAATTACTCAATGGGCGTGTAGGAAAACTTTTTATATATTCCCCATAGGGCGTTATCCCACGAAATGGCTTGAATACGGGCATAAATCTTGTTTTTTTATGCTTTAATAATGATTTTAAATGGATCTCATCACATCTACCAATACCTGTACACTTTCTATCGGTAAGGCATTGTACATACTTGCTCTGTATCCTCCCAAGTTTCTATGTCCATTTAGACCATTGATTCCTGCTTCTTTCCAAGCTTTGTCAAACGCTTCTTTTTTAGATTCATCTAATAGTTTGAAAGAAACATTCATATTAGAACGGTCTTCTGGACGGCAGAAACTCTCAAATAATGGGTTTCTGTCTATTTCATCATAAAGAAGTTTTGCTTTCGCATTATTCCTCTGCTCTGCTGCTGCTATTCCACCATTTTTTTCAAGGTGCTGTAATGTAAGCAAACTCGCATAAATAGGGAATACAGGAGGTGTATTAAACATCGCATCTTTGCTGATGTGAACCTGATAATCTAAATAAGAAGGAATGTCTCTTCCTGTTTTTCCTAAAATATCCTTTTTCACTACTACCAAAGTAGCTCCAGCAGGTCCCATATTCTTCTGAGCACCAGCGTAGATAAGGTCAAACTGAGAGAAATCTATTTCTCTACTGAAAATATCCGAAGACATATCGCACACTAGAGATGTTTCCACTTTTGGGAAAGATTTCATCTGTGTACCAAAGATAGTATTGTTAGAAGTACAGTGGAAATAGTCATACTCTGCACCCACAGTATAGTCTTTTGGGATGAAGGAATAGTTTTCTTCTTTAGAAGAACCTATGATATCCACCTGTCCAAGTCGTTTAGCTTCCTTAATTGCACCTGCTGCCCAAGTTCCCGTATCTGTGTAAGCTGCCTTCCCTCCTACTTTCAACAAGTTAAAAGGAACCATTACAAACTGTAAAGACGCTCCTCCTCCTAGATAAAGTACATCATAATCATCTCCTAATTTCATTAGTCTTTTTACGATGGCTCTGGCCTCATCCATTACTTCGATGAAATCTTTACTTCTGTGAGAAATCTCAAGTAATGACAATCCAATACCATTAAAATCCAAAATAGCTTCTGCTGATTTTTGGAAAACTTCTTGTGGCAAAATACACGGTCCTGCGCTGAAATTGTGCTTTTTCATTGTTTTAATTTTTATATACGACTTTTTAAATTTTTATTAAACTAAACTTGGGTTTAAAGGTAATTATTTTTCTGCATTCTCCCAAAAGAATTAGGAAAATTATTCTCCATGCATGAACGCCTTCTTCGTGAGAAGCTGCTCCTCTGTCTCCACATGGTCTTCATCTGGCACACAGCAGTCCACAGGACACACTGCGGCGCACTGCGGCTCATTATGAAAGCCTATACACTCCGTACATTTATCCGTTACTATGAAATAGGTATCATCGCTCACTGGCGGCTGTGCCTCATCAGCATCCAAAGTAAGTCCCGAGGGAAAAGTTATCATTCCTGTTAATATAGTCCCATCTGAAGCCCTCCAATCCACTGCACTTTCATAAATGGCATTGTTGGGACATTCAGGCTCACATGCTCCACAGTTGATACATTCGTCCGTTATTTTGATAGCCATTAGTATTATATTTTTTAATTTTGCACAAAGTTAAAAACTTTATTTATATAAAAACAATATTTATGAAAAATGATAAAATAGTTTCCTCTTTATCGCAGCTGGGCGATTTTTTAAACCAATTTCTCTCCACTAAACCAGAGAATTTCAATGAAGAAGAAAGCAAATTCGCTTCCTTGATAAAAAAATCCGAAATAGAAAATCCTTGGTTTACAGATGAAAGTGTAAGATTTTGCCTAAAAAGCTGGGCGAAAAACCTTACCGAAGGGAAAATATCTGCTTGGACAAAGCAATATCATTTTTCTTCCACTCCAAAAAAAATAGGGCTGATTCTCGCTGGAAACATTCCTCTAGTGGGCTTTCATGATGTTATTTGTGTTTTGCTAAGCGGAAATATTCCATTGATAAAACTTTCCTCCAAAGACAGGCTGATTTTACCTTTTTTACTTAATAAATGGAACGAGCTCAGTAGTGGGATTTTGGAATTTCAATTTGTGGAAAAATTAGAAAATTACGATGCTGTCATCGCTACGGGAAGCAATAATACGGCTAGATATCTGGAATATTATTTCAAAGATGTGCCGAATATTATTAGGAAAAACAGAACTTCCATCGGAGTTCTAAAAGGTGATGAAACCAATGAGGAAATTCAGGCGCTTGCAGAGGATATTTTCCGATATTTTGGGCTGGGCTGCCGAAATGTCACCCGGCTTTTCATTCCTTCCGAAATGCCTTTGGACAGATTGTTTGAGAATTTTATCAACTTTAAAGAAATCATCAATCATAACCAATACGCTAATAATTACGACTACAACAGAGCCATTTACCTACTGAACCAAGAGCAGTTTTGGGACAATAATTTCGTGATGCTCAAAGAAGATGAAAAACTCTTCAGTCCGCTGTCCGTCATCAATTTCAGCCGATATGAAACGATAAACGATGTCCAGAATTTCCTTTCGGAAAATGAGGAAAACATTCAGTGCGTTGTGGCAAATTCCACACTTGAAATCCCTGCGGCTATTGGCTTTGGAGAGGCACAGCATCCTGAATTAGACACCTATGCTGATAATGTGGATACAATGCGGTTTCTATCAACATTATAGATATTATCAATAAAACTAAATTACCAATATTATTTTTTTATTTATATTTGCCAGCTATTAAAAAAATTAAACAAAAACAAAAATATGAGTAAAAAAATTTTATTAGCAGCTTTATTATTAACAGGTTATGGTTTATATAATGCTCAAACAGGGAGAGTAGGTATCAATACAAATTCACCTTCTTCCACACTGGATATCAACAGCGTATCTAGTGATGCTAACAAGGGAATTATGGTACCAAGAGTAACTGCTGCAGAGATGGTTACTATGTCTAGCACCTTGACAGACAAACAAAACTCTCTTTTAACTTACCTAAACGAAACTATGCCTGCCGCTAACAGAAGTGGTAAATTAGAATTTGTCTATGAAAAAGGTTATTACTATTACACACACTCAGAAGGCAAATGGAGAAGACTCTACCCTACTGGTTTTGAGAAAATTACAGAAAACAACAAAACTGGATATAGAATCATTGGTAATAACTCAGCAAACTACGGAGATATAGGAAAATTTGCTGTAGATGCTAGTTATAGCAGCCAAGCATCTACTGTAAAAGGTGCTACAGGAGATTATTCTTTTGCTGCTGGGTTTAATACAACAGCTTCTGGAAATTATGCTGCCTCTGTAGGTTCTCTAAATACTTCTCAAGGAGAAGGGTCTTTTACTGCTGGAGTAACAAACAAAGCAAATGGAAAATTTTCTCTCGCTTTCGGAAGAAACAGCATTGCTGCAGGAGATTATTCACTAGCGATAGGAACATCTGATACAACACCAATAGCACCAAAGACAATAGCTATCTATGCGGCTGCGATAGGACAAAACGCCAAAGCGGGAGCCAACCACGCAGTAGCCATTGGTAATGGGGCAACTGCAAGTGGAGAGAATGCAGTAGCTTTAGGATATATGGCTAAGGCTACTAGTAATTATGCACTAGCTTTTGGTTCCAATGCAAAAGCCACTGATGTTAGTGCTGTGTCTATCGGATACGAAACAGAAGCACATTCTAATACTTCTGTAGCTTTAGGAAGACAATCAAAAGTAGATACTAACTCTAACTTTGCTGTTGCCATAGGATACGCCAATGTAGTAGAAAGTGGTAGCCCATACGCTGTTGCTATGGGTGGTACTACTGTTGCTAATGGTGTGGCAGCTATAGCTATGGGGTCAAATGTATCTACAAATGGTACAACAGGAGAAATAGCTTTAGGAGCAAATAGTACAGTAGGTGCTGCTAAAAAAAGAAGACTAAATGTAGGGAATGGAACATCTGATACAAATTTAGCTGATGCATTTACTATTCTTGTTGATGGTAGAACAGGAGTTGGGTTTGATAACTTCGAAACTACAGCCAGCAAAACAAAACTACAAGTAAATGGAGGGATAAAAGTAGGAAATGAATCTACTTGTAACGCTGCTAATGAAGGAACTATTCGTTTTGATTCTACAAATAAAGTTTTTCAAGGATGTACTGGAACTGCTTGGGTTAAATTACATCAATAAAAGCCATTCACTAAAAATCCATCAGGAATTGCTTTTCCAAAAAAATATTTATATTTGTAGAATTAAATTTAAAAACAAAAACTTTTATGGAATTTACAAATCAATTGGTAGCAATGTCCACTGAGGAGCAAAAAGCTTCTTTTTATAGAAAAACTTATATGCATGTGGCGTTGGCTATTTTGGCTTTCATCTTTGTAGAAACTGCTTTACTAATGGTAGTTCCTGCTGAACTTATCATGGGAATGGTTTCTCAGAAGTATGTATGGCTACTAATCATCGGTGGATTTTGGTTGGCTTCTATGCTGGCTGAGAAATGGACTATGGCGAGCAGCCGTGCTATGCAGTATACAGGATTAGGTTTTTATGTGCTTTTGGAAGCAATTATTTTCTTGCCATTGATTTATATAGCTGTTGCTTATACAGGTGGCAAAGTTATTTTACAAGCAGGATTGATTACTTTCATGCTATTTTTAGGGCTTACAGGTGTGGCTCTTACTTCTAAAAGAGATTTTTCTTTCTTAAGAAGTTTTATCGTTATCGGAGGGTTTATTTCTCTTGGGCTAATCGTTGCAGGGATGCTTTTCGGGTTCAATCTTGGACTTTGGTTCTCTGTGGGAATGGTTTTCCTAGCAGGAGCAAGTATTCTCTACCAAACTAACCAGCTCAAAAATGTCTATACAACAGAACAGTATGTAGGAGCTTCATTACAGCTATTCTCATCTGTGATGCTTCTATTCTGGTATGTTTTGAGAATTTTAATGAGCAGAAAAGACTAACAAAATATTTCTGAAACACGGGAGTCGGGAGGCTAAATCTTGATTCTCGTGTTTTCGTTTTTTTATTTTTTATTTAACCAATTTATTCTAAATATTATGTCATACGGACTTTTAAAAGGAAAAAAAGGAATTATCTTCGGAGCTTTGGATGAAAACTCTATCGCTTGGAAAGTAGCAGAAAGATGCCACGAAGAAGGTGCTGAATTTGTACTAACTAACGCTCCTATCGCTATGAGAATGGGAGAAATCAATAGTTTAGCAGAGAAAACAGGTGCGGATATCGTTCCTGCTGATGCGACTTCTATGGAAGATTTAGAAAAATTATTTGACCATGCTATCGCAAAATTCGGGAAAATAGACTTCATTCTACACTCTATCGGGATGTCTGTGAATGTAAGAAAAGGAAAACACTACACAGAGCTCAACTACGACTGGCTGGAAAAAGGCTGGGATGTATCTGTGGTATCTTTCCACAGGGTGATGAAACTCGCTTGGGAAAAAGACTGTATGAATGAGTGGGGCAGTATCCTTGCGCTTTCTTACATCGCGGCTCAGAGAACTTTCCCTGATTATAACGATATGGCGGATAACAAGTCTTACCTTGAAAGCATCGCTAGATCTTTCGGATATTACTGGGGCGAAAGAAAAGTGCGTGTCAATACTATTTCCCAGTCGCCTACAATGACTACAGCAGGACAAGGAGTGAAAGGTTTTGACGGGTTCATCAAATTTGCAGAAGATATGTCTCCACTAGGAAACGCAACTGCTGCAGAATGTGCTGACTACTGTATTTCCCTCTTCTCTGACCTTACGAGAAAAGTAACAATGCAGAATCTCTTCCATGATGGTGGATTTAGCAACACAGGAGTTTCCACAAAAGTAATGGAAAGATACAACAAAGGATAATTTTTACTAAAACACTCTCCACAAAAGGGAGTGTTTTTTTATCAATTTTCGACAAATATTTCTTATTTTTACCCTTATTTTTTATTTATCAATAAATTTAATACAATGGAACAAATAAAATTAAACAAAGAATGGAGAGAAAAACTCCTTCAGCGCTTTTTGACTTATGTAAAGATATATTCCACCAGCGACCCTGAATGTGAGGAAATGCCGAGTTCTCCGCAGCAGTGGGACATCGCAAAATATCTTTTTGAGGAAATGAAAGCTATCGGTCTGGAAGATGTCTCTATCGATGAAAACGCCTATGTATACGGATTTATCCCATCTAATATAGAGAAAAAAGTGCCTACTGTCGGATTTATCGCCCATTTTGACACTTCGCCTGATTTCAATGGTAAAGATGTAAACCCTCAAATTTGGGAAAATTACGATGGAGGCGACCTGCTTCTTAACCAAAAGACAGGCTTCACCCTCTCTCCTAACAAGTTTGAAAACCTGAAACAATACAAGGGACAAACCCTAATCACTACCGATGGAACCAGCCTTCTCGGAGCTGATGACAAGGCGGGCGTGGCAGAAATCATGACCGCTGCAGAATACCTCATCCAGCATCCTGAGATAAAACACGGGCGAATAGCCGTGGGATTCAACCCTGATGAAGAAATCGGAAAAGGAGCGCACAAGTTCAATGTAGAAAAATTCGGTGCTGAATGGGCTTACACCATGGACGGAAGTGATGTGGGCGAGATAGAATATGAGAACTTTAATGCAGCTGGAGCGGTTATCAAAATCCACGGACTGAGCGTACACCCTGGCTATGCTTACGGAAAAATGATAAACGCTGGGCTTCTCGCTGCTGAGTTTATCCAGTCGCTCCCTGCTAACGAAACTCCTTCTACGACAAGAGGTTTTGAAGGTTTTTATCATCTTTTAGACCTAAAAGCTGATGTTTCCGAAGCAAAGCTACAATACATCATCCGTGACCACGATGAACAGAAATTTGAAAACCGCAAGAAATTCATCACTGAAAAAGTAGCGGAATTCAACCAAAAATATGGCGAAAATGTCTTTGCAATAGAGATAAAAGAGCAATATCTCAACATGAAAAAACAATTCGAAGGCAAAATGCACATCATAGAAGTGGCAGAAAGAGCCATGAAAAACCTTGGAATCACTCCAGAAGTAAAAGCTATCCGAGGCGGAACCGATGGCGCACAGCTGTCTTACATGGGACTTCCTTGCCCTAATATCTTCGCAGGAGGGCTTAACTTCCATGGGCCTTATGAATATGTTCCATTAGAATCTATGGAAAAAGCCACAGAAGTTATCATCGAAATCGCTCAAGAAGTAGAGAAATTATAAAAATAAATCGCCTAAAAAGGCGATTTATTTTTTTGTATTGGTAAATTTTATTTCGCTTCATCATACGGAAGCCTGTTGATAATAGACCTTCCGAGAGAGACCTCATCTGCGTATTCCAGCTCATCCCCTACCGAAATTCCCCTTGCGATGCTGGAAAATTTCACATTAAAATGCTTAAATTTCTTATAGATATAGTAAGCCGTGGTATCGCCCTCCATCGTTGCACTCAGCGCAAAAATCACTTCTTTTAGGCTTTCTCCATTGAGTTTTTTTTCAATGCTGGAAATGTTCAGCTGGTGCGGCCCTATGCCTTCCATCGGAGAAATTTTCCCTCCTAAAACCAAATATTTTCCGTTATATTTAGAAGTATTTTCTATCGCGAGAACATCCCTTACATCTTCTACAATGCAGAGCGTTTCGGCGTTTCGCTTTTCATCAGCACAGATTTCACAGATATCAAAATCTGAGAAATTATGACACTCTTGGCAGTATTTTATATTTGTTACTAAACTTTCCAAAGCTTGTGAAAGTGCCATTCCCTGAGATTTAGGCTGTCTGAGAAGATGCAGCGCCAGCCGAAGAGCCGATTTTTTGCCTATCCCTGGCAGTCCAGAAATCTCCTCCACTGCTCTGGATAATACTTTACTTGGGTATTCCATTCGGCAAAAATAAGAAATTCTCCCTAAAATTTACTTTTGGTAATAAATCTTATTCACTTCATCCGCTTTGATGAAAGTTCCCTGTTTCTGCTCCTTTATCCTTTCTGTGAAGAGCCTTCCCATAAGGTGGTCATACTCGTGCTGGAAAATCACCGCTGTGAAACCTTCTACCAGCTCTCGTTTTTTCTCTCCATCCAAAGTTTCGTAAGCCAAATCTATCACAAGGCTGCGATAGACCTCTCCCCTTTCGTTTGGAATGGAAAGACAGCCTTCTGCACCAAGCCTTAGCGCCGAAGACATCCATTTGATTTCTGGATTTACAAAGAACTCAAAAGGTTTTCCTTCCTTGTCAAATCTCTGCACCCAAATCGCCTTTATATTCAGTCCTACCTGCGGCGCAGCGATGCCTACGCCCTGTTCATCTTTCACGGTAGCGAGCATTCTCTCGGCTAACAACTTCAAATTCGGATCTTTGACATCCACTGGGCGGGAAACATCTTTTAGTATTTTCAAATCTTTGGGATTGGTAATCTGCAAAACCCTCATCGGTTCAGTACTTTTCCCTGATTTAATGAGGACAACATCCTCTTTTCCAATTTTCTTCTGAGCCTCTACAGCAGTTCCGAGTAGAACCAAACTTAATAAAAGTATTCTTATCATTTCTATCTATTTTTGATGATTATTAAGGACAAATTTAATCATTTTTGGAAATAATAAGCCTCCTCATATTCAAAATATCTTCTTATCTTTGGGGAAAAATTTTTATTCTTTTTTACTCAAAGTAAATTATGAAAAACCTAAACTACCCTTTAGATTTTAAATTTAAAATTACCACTTTAGCTAGTGATTTTAACATTACGGACAGAGACGGAAAACACATCGCCTATGTAAGGCAAAAAATGTTTAAACTAAAAGAAGATGTAGTGGTCTTCAATGATGAAGAGAAAAGTGCAGAACTTTTCAGAATAAAGGCCGATAGATGGCTGGATTTCAATGCCAGTTACAGCATCACGGGTACTGATGGCACTAATTATGGAAAACTTACCCGAAAAGGAATGCGTTCCATATGGAAATCTACCTACGAAGTCTATAATGAAAACAACCAGCATAAATACACCATAAGAGAAGATAATGCATGGGTGAAGTTTTGGGATGGTCTCGTAGGAGAACTACCTGTAATAGGCTGGTTTACAGGATATTTCCTAAACCCTACCTATAGTTTGAAAGACTCTTCAGGAAAAACTCTTTTTAGACTGAAGAAAATGCCTTCACTGCTGGGCAGAAGATTTCAACTGGATAAATTAACAGAAAGCGATGAAGATGAAACACTTATCGTTCTTTCCTACCTTATGATGGTACTTTTAGAAAGAATGAGAGGATAAATATTAACTTT
This sequence comes from uncultured Flavobacteriaceae bacterium, assembly GCA_963521545.1. Taxonomy (GTDB): domain Bacteria; phylum Bacteroidota; class Bacteroidia; order Flavobacteriales; family Weeksellaceae; genus JABCPE02. The sequence goes on from CAUQVP010000011.1 coordinate 16,912, forward strand.
AAATAAAAATTTTATGAGTTTATCAAACATAGAACCGCAGATTATTTGGAAAAACTTTTCTAAACTAAATGAAGTTCCAAGACCTTCCAAAAAAGAAGCGAGAGTAATAGAGTTTATCAAGAATTTTGGAGAAAGCCTAAACCTTGATACTCAAGTAGATGAAATAGGAAATGTCATCATCCGAAAACCAGCAACGACAGGAATGGAAAACCGTAAAACTGTCGTTCTGCAGTCTCACCTTGATATGGTTTGTCAGAAAAACAATGATGTAGATTTTGATTTTGAAAAGCAAGGAATTCAAATGTTCGTAGATGGCGACTGGGTGAAAGCAAAAGGAACGACACTGGGTGCAGACAACGGGCTTGGTGTGGCGGCTATTATGAGTATTTTGGAGAGCAGTGATATCGCTCATCCTGCATTAGAAGCCCTTTTCACGATAGATGAAGAAACTGGAATGACAGGAGCTTTTAACCTAAAACCCAATGTACTAAAAGGCGAAATCCTCCTAAACCTAGACACAGAAGAAGATGATGAAATAGATATAGGCTGTGCTGGCGGTGTGGATGTAACGGCTACACAAACCTACAAAACTGCTCCTACAAAAGGAAATTTAGTAAAAATAGAAATCAAAGGACTGCAAGGCGGACATTCTGGAATGGACATCCACAAAGGTTTCGGGAATGCAAATGTACTCCTTGGAAGACTGCTCTATAACAGCATCGAAAGTCAAGAAATAGAGCTAATTTCAATCGATGGCGGCGGACTGAGAAACGCGATTCCAAGAGAAGCCACAGCTGTTTTTTCAGTGAAAAAAGCTGATGATTTCATAGCAGAAGCCAATGAATTAAAAGCTGAAATTTTACAGGAATTTGCCAGCATTGAAAAGGATTTGGTTATCAATATTGAAAAAACCGAAAGCTCTGAAAATGGTCTTTCCAAAGAAAATTCAGCCCAAATCATCCGCGTGCTGAAATCCGCTCACAACGGCGTATACAGAATGTCTCCTGATGTGGCTGACCTAGTGGAAGCGTCCAACAACATCGCTAGAGTGGAACTAAAAGATGGTAGTCTGAAAATCCTAAACCTTACCCGTTCATCTGTGGAGTCTTCTAAATTCAATGTGGCTAACCAACTAAAAGCTGTTTTTGAACTGGGTGGACTAAATGTAGAGTTTAGCGGCTCTTACCCTGGCTGGAAACCAAATCCAAATTCAGAAATTCTCCGAATAATGGAGAAACTCTACACGGATAAATTTGGTTCAAAACCAAATGTGGTGGCGTGTCATGCTGGATTAGAATGTGGAATCATCGGAGCTCACTATCCTAAAATGGAAATGGTAAGTTTCGGGCCTACTATCAAGGGCGCACACTCGCCTGATGAAAGAGCAAGCATTTCTTCTACACAGAAATTCTGGGATTTCTTGAAAGAAATTCTTAAAAATATCCCTAATAAATAATTAAAAAACGCCGAGCAAAATTGCTCGGCGTTTTATTTTTTAGTCTAATAAATTTATTTTTGTTTAGTCACTACGAATAGATTTTCTTTGGACAAACCTACTAATTCATGCTCCACATCTACTGGAATATCATAGTAGTCATTAGGTTTTAAAATAATCTCTTGGTCGTTTATAATAAACTTAATCTCTCCTTTTAAAACAACCAAAGAAGCAGGCGTAGAAGTTTTATGTTTTTTAAAAACTCCGTTCTTTCCTAGTGATACCGCCACTTGTTTTACTTTTTCTGAATCTCTCAGTATATTAAAATGAGGCTTTTCAGAGTTATAATTTTCAGAGTTATCCAAATTGGTTTTAACCAAGGATTTTACATTTTCCCAAGTCTTTCCGTTGTAAACATTCTTTATTTTTTTGTCTTTAAGAAGTTTTTCCGCTTTTGCAGCTCTTATTCCCGCTTTACAAAACACCACTATATTTTTCTTGCCTTGCAGTTTAGAAAGATTATTTTCCAATTCTGAAATGGGAATATTTATAGAATTTTTCACATTTCCTTGTGCAAATTCTTCTGGAGTTCTTACATCTACTAAGATTGTTTCTTTTTGATTAATAATTTCTGACAAAGACTGCGCTGCCAATTCTGCTGTGGAAATCAAAAGGAATCCTATAGCAAACAAAATTTTCTTCATAGTTTATATATTTTAAAGTCAGCGAATATACAAATTTTATTTATTCAAAATTAGATTTTTATTCATAAATTCATATTTAATTGAAAATCAATAATTTTCATTCAAAAACAAATTTAATATCTTTGGGCATTATTTTTTTCATTCATCTATGAATATAAAAGAACTAAAAAATGCTGTAATATTATTTGCTGGAGACTCTGGAGATGGGATACAGCTCACGGGAGCGCAGTTTAGCCAGACTGTGGCTTTTTTCGGAAATGACCTTAATACTTTGCCTGATTTCCCTGCCGAAATTCGTGCTCCTTCGGGAACTATAGCGGGAGTGTCTGGGTTTCAGATTCATTTTGGAAGTAAAGAAATCAATTCTCCTGGTGATGCTTGTGATGTTTTAGTCGCAATGAACGCCGCTGCCCTAAAGAAAAACCTTAGCAAAGTCAAAGAAGCTGGAATCATGATATGCAATTCTGCTGGTTTTGATAGAAAAAATCTAAACTTAGCTGGTTATGAGGCTTCTCCATTAGAAGCTCTATCGGGCGATTTTACGGTTTATGAAATTGACATTACCAAAAACACCATGGAAGCCTTGAAAGAGACTTCTCTTTCTCAAAAAGAAAAAGACAGGTCTAAAAATATGTTTGCTCTTGGGTTCATCTACTGGCTGTTTTCCAAGGATATAGAGCAAACCAAACAACATATTGAAGAATATTTCTCAAAGAAACCAGAAATCCGAGATGCCAACCTCAGCGTTCTAAAAGCTGGATACCAATATGGTGAAATTGCAGAAATTTTCACAGAGCGGTATTCTGTAGAAAAAGCTGAAATGCAGGAAGGAACTTACAGAAGTATCTCAGGGAATGAAGCTGTGGTTTTAGGGATTTTATCAGCTGCACAAAAAGCTGGTTTGGAGGTTTTCTACGGCGGATATCCCATCACTCCTGCATCGGACATTCTGCATCATTTAGCTAAATACAAGCCTCTGGGTGTCAAGACCTTTCAGGCGGAAGACGAAATTGCAGCCATGACCTCTATCATTGGGGCTTCCTTTGCTGGGGATTTAGGAGTTACTGCTACTTCGGGCCCTGGAATGGCACTAAAAACAGAAGGGCTGGGATTAGGCTTTATGCTGGAACTGCCCATGGTCATTATAAATGTACAACGAGGAGGGCCTTCCACTGGACTTCCTACAAAGACTGAACAGGCTGACCTGCTCCAAGCCGTGCATGGAAGAAACGGCGAAGCGCCCATTCCTGTAATCGCGCCACAGTCGCCTTCTGACTGCTTTGAAGCTGCTTTTGAGGCTGCGAAAATCGCTTTGGAATACACCACTCCTGTCATTCTCCTTTCTGATGGATATTTGGGGAATGGAACTGAGCCTTGGCTGATTCCGAATTTTGAAAATTTACCACAAATCCAGTCGCCTTTCATCAAAGAACCTGATGAAAACGAGTATTTACCATATCTAAGGGAAGCAAATCTTTCAAGGAAAATAGCCGTTCCTGGCACTAAAGGAAAGGAACACATCGTAGGAGGATTAGAAAAGCAGGAAAACACGGGAAATGTAAGCTATGATGCTGAAAATCACCAAAAAATGGTCAAATTAAGAGCTGAGAAGTTTCAAAATATCAAACATTCTTATGCGCCGCTTACCCTTGACCAAGGGAAAGAAAACGCTGATATTCTGATACTTTCATGGGGATCTTCGTATGGAAGCATCCGCGATGCGGTGAAAAACCTGCTTCAGGACAATGTTTCTGTTGCTCATCTTCAATTAAGAAATTTGGCGCCGTTTCCACAGGATTTGGGAGAAAAACTGAGTAAGTTTAAGAAAATCATTATCCCAGAAATCAACAACGGACAGCTCATTCACCTTATACAAGATGAATATCAGATAAAATGCATCCCTTTTAACAAGATAAAAGGAACGCCTTTCCTCTCTTCGGAAATAGAAGAATTTGTAAAAGAGGAAAGTACGAAATAAGAAAAAACAGTTTGGCAAAATATTTGTCTATCAATTAAGAATATTAAATAAAAAACTATGAATAAGATTTTTGCAATGTTTATGCTTTGGGTTTCGGCTATGGTCTCGGCACAGCTGAATCACATTAACAACGGAGAGAAAATATCATACAGAATACACTACGGATTCATCAATGCGGGAACGGCGGAACTCACCACCAGCCAAGTAAATTACAAGGGCAAAGACCATCTTCGTGTGATAGGAGTAGGGAAAAGCACAGGGATAGTCAATACTTTTTTCAAGGTAAATGATATCTATGAAAGCTATATAGATCTGGCGACTGGACTACCCAGCTTCTATGTGAGAAACATCTCCGAAGGAAGCTACAGAAGGCATTATGAGACTACTTTTAATCACGATAACAAGACTTTGGTTATGTATGACAAACTCAAAAAAAACTCACGAAATTTCAACACTTTTGAGGGAATACAAGATATGCTTTCTGCTTTCTATCACCTAAGAAATATGGACAGCAGCAAACTAAAAGTAGGAAACCAAGTGAAACTGACTGTCTGGATAGATGACGAAACCTATCCTTTCATGCTGAAAATAGTAGGTATAGAAAAAAAGAAAACTAAATTTGGGAAAATAGAATGTCTTAAAATAGTTCCATCTGTACAGAGCGGAAGAATATTTAAAGAAAAAGAAGGAGTAACCATGTGGGTAACCAATGACCAAAACCATATTCCTGTAGAGATGGAGGCAAAACTCCTCGTAGGCTCACTAAAAGCCAGCATCAGTGGATATTCTAACCTGAAATACAATTTGGATTTTAAAAAATAAAATAAATCGTGCCTTTCGGCACGATTTATTGTTTTTAGTTCATCTTTATAGTGTAAGAAATTCCTACATGGAACCATCTTTTAGGAAGCGGAACCAGCGCTACTTCTTCATACTGGGTATTGGTCACATTATTGATTAACCCATAAATATCCAGCCCATTTCTCTTGAAAGAAACTTTATAATCCAGCAGATGATAACTTAGGAAATCCAATCTTTGGTTATATCTATAAATCAACTGATTAGAGAAATATTTCAAAAATCTAGCTTCTACTTTACCCACCAGCTGGTGTTTTAGGTTTTCTAGTGCATATTTAGAGAATGTATAGCCTTCGGTTTCTCTCTTATTATCAATATAAGTATATCCCGCAGAATAACTGAACCAATCCACAGGTCTATGGCTAAACTCCACTTCTACCCCTTTCAGATTGATATCTCCTATATTTTTTGATGCCCATTTTTCAGCGGATGTATTTCTTACCCAGTCTAAAGCATTGCTAGAATTTCTCATAAAACCGCTCACTTTCGCTGTGATTTTAGGATTTTGATAACGATAGCCCACCTCTGAAGAAATCGCACTTTCTGGCTTTAAATCAGCATCACCTATATTTCCTGCATCAGAATAATATAGTTCAGTAAAAGTAGGAATTCTATTGACTTTTGCTACATTGGCGTAGATTTTATTATTTTCATTAAAATTAAATCCTACATCTACACCTGGGTAGAAGAAATTCCCTACTGTGTCATAATTTGCCCAAGAAATACCAGGGACAATCTGCAACTTTTCACTGAAAAAAGAGAAATGATGTTCAAAGAAAACCTGAGTCAAAAATCGGTTTCTATGCCCCAAGTTATTACTCGCCAAAAATTCTTTTCTAAGCTCTACCCCAAGTCCCGTAGTCCCTATTACAGATTGATAGTTGGCATTTAGCTGCCCTCCTACATTATTCCCAATGTGCATATTTCTGTATGCGGCAGGATTATATCTTCTCCATAGATACATATCCTGTCCTCTACGCCAGTAGGCATTGGCATTCAGCCCCCAGTTCCCCAGCTTCTGTCTGTATGCCATACTTACGATGGACGCCTGTGTTTCTTCGTACTGGTCGGCAGAAGAACCATAGAAGCCATTTGAACCGAATTTCTTTTCGCTGAAACCAGCCTGAATTCCCACTTTCCCGTTTTTAATATCAAGTTGATTTTGATAAAAAACATTTCTTACCTGATAGTCTGTATTATAGCGGTATCCTGAGGAATAAGCCGTATTTGCCTGTAAAGACTGAGAAAACTTCTCTCCGCCCAAATTGATATTTGCACCCAAAGAATACGCTTCAAAATCTCCACCCTCGGCAGTGATTTTCACTGTTTTTTCTTTGTGTGTTTTAGTAATGATGTTGATAACTCCTGCATAGGCATTATTCCCAAAACGCCTTGCAGCAGGGCCTTTTACGATTTCTATCTGCTCTACATTAGAGAGGTCTATAGGAATATTGAAACTATTATGCCCTGTCTGGCTGTCGTTCATACGGATGCCATTCACTAAAATCAAAACTTGGTCATAAGAGCCTCCACGGATAGAGATATCGGATAAAACTCCATTTCCGCCTCTTTTTCTGATATCCACTCCTGTGTACTGCTGTAGGAGTTCATCTATACTCTTGGCAGGCGATTGCTCTATTTCTTTATGCTGGATGACTACTATGTTTTCATTGACCTTTTGGTAGGGAGTTTCAAAGAATTTTCCCTGAATAAGCACCTCATCTATCTGTTTTTCTTGAGCAGAAAAAGTAGCTAATGTTCCTAAAAACATTATGCTAAACAACTTTTTATTCATTTTTATTATATTTTTTAAGGGAGCAAATATAATACTATTTTCTAAATGTTGTTACCTATAACTTTTTTCATATTATTTTCCTCTCTGAAAAGCGCTTTTTATCCTTTTATATTTTATATATTTGCTTGGTTTTAAAAAAGTTAAACAAGCCATGTTTTTCGCTCAAAAATATGTTTATAATTCATCTGTTGTGCAGGGTTTCGCACAGCATATTTTATGTTTAGATGAATTTGCTTTTTCCCATATATGCGCTGATATTATCTTTCTCAATAAATAAACCAACTATTTTCTGTAGCTGGTTTCTAATTACTAATAAAAATTTAAAACTATTTATATATGAAAAAACTATACTTAGATGATTTACGAGTAACTCCAGAAGGCTTTGACAGAGTGTACAATTATGCAGATTTTGTAGAATATATTACACAAAACGGCTTGCCTGATTTTATTTCTTTTGACCATGACTTAGGCGAAGATGAGTCTGGATATGACTGCGCCAAATATCTGGTGGAATACTGCATAGAGCACAATCTACCACTTCCTAATTTCTCCGTTCACAGCCAAAATCCCGTAGGTAAAGAAAATATAGAAAGATTACTAAATAATTTTTCTGCTAGTTTCTAAAACCAAATTTTAACTAAAAAACAAACAGCTGTCCGAAGAGCTAACCCAATAAAAGGCGGTATCCGAAAAGCCTAAAAAAGAGTAGGAATAAAACGATTAAAAATTTTAATAAAATGAAAAAAAGTGTTTTAATGGGTGCATTGTTAATCTGTATAGCACCAAATGTTTTTGGACAAAAGAAATCAGCTTATGAAACAAAAAAAATAGCTATAGAAAACAAATATCTACAGCAGATGGGAGTACCTCTGTCTGATATTACCCAGCTTAGAAAGAAAGGAGATTTCTTTATCAATGCTTTATTTGCCGAAAAGCTAAGTTTATATGGTAAAAACAAAGGTACTGCACAACAAATGGCTCTTGTATCAAAAATGGCCGATGAACTAAAAGCCGCAGAAAAACTAAAAACAGCTGCGGAAATAAAAGCAGAGAAAGAGAAAAAACAACAAGCTGAAGAGAAAAAAGAAGCTGAAAAACTGCAGAGAGAAAAATTATCAAAAGAACTAGAAGAGAGAGAAAAGATGGAAAAACAAGAAGCTATTATAAAAGCTCAAGACATCAATTATATCAAAAATGAGACTAAAGAAAGTTTTCTTGAATGGGCAAAAAAAGGAGAATTTGAATCAAGCAAAGAACACAATGAGCGAATTCAAAATGAAAAAATAAAGAAATTACATCAAGAAATTGCAACACACTTTATAAATAATGAAAGGCAGATATATATAAATTTAGGGACATATAATGCTGATGATAAGATCTACCCTATTACTATAATTAATCACTTTCCCGAAGTTTCGATAGAAAGCAATATCCCCTTTGAAAAGGAGGAAGCCATTGAACTTAATATGGCTATAGGAAACAGAGATTATGTTTTTCCAATCGATCCTGATGATTGGTTTTTAAAAGACGGCTTCCTTTTTCCTATCAATATAGAAATATATTATAATGAATCTAAATCTAAAAAAATCTCTGATAAAGGAAACAATCCTCTTTTTTCAGAATATGTTTTTAATACCCATGAGTTAGGATTATCGGAATACTTCCCAGAAAACTATGTATTTACATTAGATAAAAATATTTTCAAAGAAATAATGGAGAAAAAAGAATATTAGATAGCATTAATATCTAAAAAATATTAAAATTATTTAACACACTAAAACATATGAAAAAGAAACATTCATTCTTCATGAAAGATGAAAATAATTCAGACAGAATAGAGGGTCTTGTTGAGGCTTTTTTATCTTGGACACTTCAGTGCTGTGATGCTGATAATGCTATAAAATACAATAATTATAAGTCCCATAAATATTGTAGAAAAATAGCATCTGTATTACTCTTTGGCAATCCAGATAGTTTAGATGACAATGTTTATAAGATAGAAAGAGCTGAAACATGGAAACAATGGGACAAAATAGATCTCCGTGCAGAGTTTGAGATAACCAATATCAAAACTCAAGAAAAGAAAAAATATGCTCTTCTCATTGAGGTTAAAGGATATTCATCAACTCATAGCGATCAATTAGCACGATACAAAACTATTTTTAAAGACCATTATAACGATAAAGGTTTTGAATCAGAGTTTGTTTATTTCAGTTGTAAGGATAATCTAAACAATACAGAAAAAAAAGATTGTATGGAAGCAGGCTACAGAGCCTACACTATGGATCAAGTATTTGATTTAGCAAATCCAAACAAAGATTGGGATTATACAGGTAATGCTCTTTTTGATGAGTTTTGGTTCACTACTTGGTAAATTTTTAAAGAGTTTTTAGATTTTTAGAAAACATGATAAAAATCATTATTTTTTTAAGTTCTTCAAAAAATCTTTTGGCATGCTTATTGATTTACTAAAAATGTTTTTAATTTAAATTTTATTTTACCATTATGAAAAAAATGATTTTGCCTGTTTTATTAACAGGACTTTTCGCAGTGAGCTGTTCAAAAAAAGAAGAAGCTAAAACTGAAACTCCACAAGCTGTAGAAGCTGACAGCGCTCAACAAGCTCAACCAGAGGAAGCCGCTAAAGCAGAAGCTCCTAAGAAGCATGTAGGTGAGTTTTCTGGAAAAGTACCATGTGCTGACTGCCCTGGTATCGAAACTAAATTGACTCTAAACGAAGATGGTTCTTTCCTTTTGGATGAAACTTATTTAGAGAAAAAAGACGGACAGCACAACTCTAAAGGTTCTTACGAAGTAAGTGCAGATGGTGCTTTCGTTACTCTTAAAGTAGAGGGCGCTAAACCAGAAGACAAGCCAATAGTTTTCTTAGTAGAAGAAGATGCTGCTTACCTTGTTGAGAAAGTAGGTGATGCTAAAAAGCCTGAATACAAATTGGCTAAAAAATAAGCTAACACTGTCTTAAACAAAAAAAAAGAAAAGTCGGAGAAAAACTCCGACTTTTCGCTTTTTAATATTCTTCTAATTTATTAGCTCAGACCGCTGATATTTCCCTCTGCATCTATGGTCATTCCTTCTGCCATAGGAACTTCTGGAAGCCCTGGCATACGCATAATATCGCCCAAAATAGGAATTACGAAACCAGCTCCCGCCGCGAACTCAAAACCTCTGACTGTGACATCAAATCCTGTAGGTCTTCCTATTTTTTTCTCATCATCACTCAGTGATTTCTGTGTTTTTGCTATACATATAGGCAGTTTATCAAAGCCGAGATCTTTTATAATTTTAAGATCTGCTTTTGCTTTCGGTGAATAGACCACGCCTTCCGCTCCGTATATTTTCTTTGCTACAGCCTCTATTTTAGCCTCTATGCTTTCTTCTAATGGATACAGGAATTTGAAATCAGACTGCTGTTCCGTTGCCTCCACTACTGTTTTCGCTAAATCTCTCATTCCCTCTCCGCCGTGCATAAATTCATCTGCCAAAACAGCATGAACTCCCAGTTTAGCGCATTCATCTTTCAAAAACTTGATTTCTTCCTCTGAATCCGTAGCAAAATGGTTAATCGCTACCACAGGCTGAAAACCGTAATTCTGAGCGTTTTCTATATGCTTACAAAGATTTCCAAAACCTTTTTTCAGGTATTCTAAATTCGGGCTTCCATATTCATCTTTTTTCGCTCCGCCATGGTATCTCAGCGCCCTGATAGTCGCTACTATCACATACGCATCAGGTTTTAATCCTGCATATCTGCATTTAATATCAATGAACTTTTCTGCTCCCAAATCTCCACCAAAACCAGCTTCCGTAACGACATAATCACCGAGAGAAAGTCCCATTTTAGTAGCGATAATGGTATTTGTCCCTTGTGCAATATTCGCAAAAGGGCCACCGTGCAGAATGGCAGGATTTCCCTCCAAAGTCTGAACCAAATTAGGTTTAATGGCATCTTTCAGCAGGATTGCCATTGCGTTTTCTGCCTTTAAATCTCTTGCAAAAACAGGCTTTTTATCATAAGTATAGCCCACAAAGATATTTCCTAAACGCTGTTTCAGGTCTTCAAAATCTTGGCTCAGACAGAGAATTGCCATCACTTCGGATGCAGGTGTGATATTGAAACCTTCTTCCCTTACTACGCCGTTTTTATCGCCCATTCCTATGACAATCTGGCGCAGAGCTCGGTCATTCATATCCATCACTCGCTTCCAGACGATGGTTTTCGGATCTATATTTAGATTGTGTTTTTTACTTTGTAAATTATTGTCTATCAATGCCGAAAGAAGATTATTCGCCTTTTCCACTGCCGAAAAATCTCCTGTAAAATGCAGGTTGATATCCGCCATTGGGATAACTTGGGCATATCCTCCCCCAGCGGCACCGCCTTTGCTCCCAAAAACAGGCCCTAAACTAGGCTCACGAAGCACCAAAACTGCTTTTTTACCGATTTTATTCAGTCCATCACAAAGCCCCACAGATACGGTGGTTTTCCCCTCTCCTGCAGGCGTGGGATTGATAGCTGTCACCAAAATCAATTTTGATTTTTTAATTTTTTCTTCATCGATGTATTTTAGAGGAATTTTGGCTTT
>CAUQVP010000012.1:0-27905 GCA_963521545.1 uncultured Flavobacteriaceae bacterium
AGATTGTGGTCCTGAAGGTCGCCGGTTCGATCCCGGTCAGCCACCCACAAAAAAAACACATTCCAAAAGGAATGTGTTTTTTTGTATTATTATTTTAAAATATATTTTTGGTGGTATTTTACTAGATTTTCTATGGGCTTTTGTACGATAGTTCCCACATTTAGGCGGTAGTAAGAAGCTACAGACCTTAGAATATCTTGGTAAATATAGGATATAGAACCTACGAAATTGATTTCACAAGAAAAACAATTTTTATAAGGAAGAATGTGGTATTCAAAGAACCTTTTCATTTCTTGGAATACTAGATTTTGTAGGTAAGGATGGTTTTTCCTTTCAGCTACAAATTTATTGAAAGAAGCCAAATAAGAGTTCGCCATAGGAGAGTGGTAGATTTTTTGAATCAGTTGAGCAGCTGACAACTGGTAGGTTTGTTCAAATTCATCAGCCAAGTCCTTTGGTAGTTTTTTCATGAAAAAATCCCTCACGACAGCTTTCCCGATGGCACTTCCACTGCCTTCATCTCCCAGCATATGCCCTAGTGAAGGGAGTTCTCTGTGTAGAGTTTCGCCATCAAAGAGGCAGGAATTAGACCCTGTTCCTAAAATACATACAATGGCAGGAGTTCCCTGATAAGCGGCATAAGCAGCGGCTGTAAGGTCTTCTTGCACAGAGATTTCTGCGTTTGGGAAGACTTTTTGGATTTCGCTTTTTACGATTTTTTTATTTTCGTCAAAACCACAGCCAGCACCATAGAAATAAATGTTTTTAAGGTCGTTTTTGATTTTTATAAGGTCTGGATTTTTTTCTATTTCGTTGGCTATTTTATCATGTGCTATGATATTAGGATTTAGCCCAATGGTCTGTGTTTTCAGCAGTATTTCTTTGCCGTTTTCTTGTAAAAGAACCCAATCACATTTGGTGGCTCCGCCATCTACGATTGCAATCATATTTTTGTGTAATTTTTTGGGAACGAAAATAAGGAATAATTTTCTAATTTTAGTTAAAATCCATTGCGAATCTTTTTTCTCTCAAATGAATTAAAAGTTTAAATTTGCCCTCATAAAACGAAATGAATGATTTTAAACCAAAATAAACATTGTTTTTGTTTTAGTTTAAAATAATATTAACATATAAATTATTGATATTGAAAAAGATACTTGTTTATATCTGGCGAGGCTGGTTTGTGCTTTTAGGAATAGTTTTGACGCTGTTTTTTGGTTTTTTTGTTTATTTTTTAGCGTTAAATGACAGATATACCAAACAATGCAGCAAACTAATAAGAATGTGGTGTCTCGGGATGTTCTATGGAATGGGCTTTCGGTATGATTTTATAAAAGAAACAAAAAAAAATATAGACCCTAATAAACAGTACATTATCATAGCCAATCATACCTCTATGATAGATGTGATGCTTCCGTGTATTCTGCACCCAGAGCATCCTATTTGTTTCGTAGGGAAGAAAGAATTGGAAAAAATTCCTATCTTTGGCTCTATCTACAAAAGGGTATTTGTAAGTGTAGATAGAAGCGACCCAAAAAGCAGGGCGGATGTCTACGCCAAGTGTGCAGAGCGTATAAAGGAAGGAAAAAGTATAGCGATTTTCCCAGAGGGAGGCGTTCCAGATGATACTTCTATCGTGCTGGATAATTTCAAAAATGGGGCTTTTTCTATGGCGGTGCAGCATCAGGTAGAAATATTGGTTTACACCTTTGTAGGATTAAAAGAAATGTTTCCTTTTGATAATAGTAAGGGATATCCTGGTAAAATGAAGGTTTATTTTAATGATATACTAGAGCCTGATACGGATATGGAAACCCTGAAACAGAAGGCTTACGATATGATATTGAAAACAATAGAAAAAAATTAAATTTTAATATGAAACAGCAGGAGCAACAAACCAAGTGGTCGCAGTTTATTCCATTGATAAGTGTATTTTTCTTTTGGGGATTTGTGGCGGCGAGTAATGATATTCTGATCCCTGTATTTAAAAACAGTTTTACGCTTTCACAGCTGGAATCTCAGTTGGTGAATAACGCTTTCTATGCGGCGTATTTCGTGGGTTCGCTGGTGTTTTTTATCATTTCGATGCGGGGTGATGTTCTCCAAAAATTTGGATACAAAAAAACTCTTGCTTTTGGGCTTTCTATCTCAGCTATGGGCGCATTTTTGTTTGTGCCGGCAGCTTCTATGAATAACTATTGGATTTTTCTGACAGCCTTGTTTGTGGTTGGTTTAGGTTTTTCTGTCCAGCAGATAGTAGCCAATCCACTTGCCATAAAAATGGGTAGTCCAGAAACTGGGACGCACCGTCTGACGATGGCTGGTGGAATCAATTCGCTGGGAACTACGATAGGGCCCATCATCCTTGGGATTGCGATTTTTGGGAATGGAAATTCTTCGTCGAGCCTTAATCTGAATGATGTCAAAATTCCTTTCGTCATTTTAGGATTGGCGTTTCTTTTAGTTGCGGCGTTTTTGATGTTTTCTAAAATAGAAGACCCGTCAAAAGAGGAAGAAACCCAAGAGGAAAGCACAGAGGAAGGATTTAATATATTAAAATACCCACAGCTGATGATGGGAATGCTGGCGATTTTCATCTATGTAGGAGTAGAGGTTTCTATCGTGAGTAATCTTCCTGCTTTGCTCCAAACTTCGGAATTTGGGGGACTTTTAGAGGAGAATTTAGCGCCGTTTATTTCGCTTTATTGGGGAAGTTTGATGATTGGCCGTTGGAATGGCGGAGTTAATGTATTTGATTTCTCTAAATCCACCAATATGGTTCTGAAATTCATCGTGCCGTTCGTTGCCTTTGGAATTATCATAGGAGCTAATATTCTCAGCGGGAAAGATGTTTCTTCGTTTTATATTTATCCTGTTTGGATAGTTATTTTCGTGCTTATGAGCTTTTTAGGTGGTAAAAATGCAGGGAAAACTCTGATGATTTTTGGTTTGGCTGGGGTTCTGATGATGTTTTTGGGCTTGGTGTATCCAGACAAAGAAACGGCGAGATATTTCTTTATTTCAGGCGGTCTGTTCTGTTCTATCATGTGGCCTGCTATTTTTGACTTGGCGATTACAGGGCTTGGTAAAAACACAGGGAAGGCATCCTCTTTCTTGATAATGATGATTTTGGGCGGTGGGATTATTCCACTGATGCAGGGCGCGATTTGTGATTTTGATTTGAAAAATCCAGATGGAATTTTTGGGCTTTCATACACTCATTTTTCGTATATCATTCCGCTGTTTTGTTTCGCATATTTGGCGTTTTATGGATTTATAACGCCTAAGATTTTGAAAAAACAAGGCGCTGCTTAATCATTAAAAATAAAATAAAAATGTTGTCAAAGAGAAGATTTTGGGTAGGTTTATTCGTTATTCAGATTCTTCTCTTTTATCTGTTTTCTCGGTGGAGCGGAGCGGTCTATTTCGTTGATTTTCTTTTTGAGCAAAAGAAATATCTTTTCCAATCTATTTTTTCCAAAATCTCTTTTTCGTTAGGGGATGTTGTTTATTTTGTTTTGGGACTGCTTTTGGTTTTTAGTATTTTCAAATTATTTAATCCTAAAACAAGAAAAGTCTATTCATTACGGCTTTTGAGGGGGCTTAATGTTTTTTATTTCGTTTATCAGTTGGTTTGGGGGATGACCTATTTTCAGCGACCGATTGTTTTGGCTTTGGATGAAAAAGAGCCGCAAATTGTAGAAATAAAAGCCCTCGCACTGAAATATTTACATCAGGCGAAGCGTACCAGAATGCTCGTAAAAGAGGATGAAAAAGGCGTTTTCCAGATTCGGGATTTAGAAAAAATAAAACGAGAAATCCTATCTCGGCAGAAAAAAATCCCAGCTTTTTTAGGAAATAAAATTTCTACCGAAATTGATAATTTTAAACCAAGTCTATATTCTGGATTTATGAATTATACGGGGGTTCTGGGGTATTATAATCCGTTCAGCACAGAGGCGCAGTATAATTCTCATCTTCCTCACACCTATCTTCCTTTTACTTTGTCCCATGAGTCTGCCCATCAGCTGGGGTTTGCCCGTGAGCAGGAGGCTAATTTTGTGGGGTATTTGGTAGGAATTGGTTCCGAAAATCCAGAGCTGAGATACAGCACGGAATATTTTGCCTTAAAGAGTCTGCTCAGAGCTTTGATTACAGAGGATGAAGATTTTGTGAAAACAGTAATAGCGCAATACAGCGATGAAATGAAGAGGGATTATCAAACGGAGAAAGATTTTGTGGAGGAATATCAAGGGCCGATGAATACATTTTTTGCGTTTACGAATGACCTGTTTTTGAAGACAAATCAGCAGGAAGGAGCCGTTACTTACAGCTATTTTGTGGATTTATTGGTTCGTTATGAAAGGATGAATCACGGCAAATAAAAACCCTCATATTTAGCATATGAGGGCAAAAACACAAATGATGAAAAAATTATTACTTTTAGCAATGCCTAACAGGCTTTTTAAAAGGGTGAGCAAAAGTAACAATAAATTTTATAATAAAAAAATAATTTCACGATAAATTGTTTAATTTTTTGATTAAATAAAAATATTTTGAATAAATATCTTTTAAAGGTTTTTTTTGTGTGATGCATGTTCGTTTATTTTTCTGTTTAATTTTTTATGAGAAAAATCAGATCTTATATAATTGCCTTTCAAAAAAATCAGAAATTTTATGAATCGTTTCTGTATTCTTTTTGTTCATTTTTTTCATATCATATTTTTAAAAATAATGATGGAAAGAAACCGATAAATTTCTTACTTTTGTCACCATTAGTGAAAAATTAGAATTATGACTTCGAAAGAAATACGCCAGAAATTTTTAGAATTTTTTAAAAGCAAAGAGCATGAGATAGTGCCTTCTGCACCTATCGTTTTGAAAGATGACCCTACACTGATGTTTTCCAACTCGGGGATGACTCAGTTTAAGGACTTTTTTCTCGGATACAAAGAACCGAAATCTGTCCGTGTAGCCGATACACAAAAGTGTTTGAGAGTTTCAGGAAAGCATAACGATTTGGATGATGTAGGGCGTGATACCTATCACCATACGATGTTCGAGATGCTGGGGAACTGGTCTTTTGGGGATTATTTCAAAAAAGAAGCGATTGCTTGGGCGTGGGAACTTTTGACCGAAGTTTATAAAATACCGAAAGAAAATCTGTATGTGACGATTTTCGAAGGAGATGCTTCCGAAAACTTGGAAAGAGACCAAGATGCATACAATTTTTGGAAAGAACATATCGATGAAAGCCGAATAATAAACGGAAACAAAAAAGATAATTTCTGGGAAATGGGCGAGCAGGGGCCATGTGGACCATGTTCCGAAATTCATGTGGATTTGAGAAGTGAAGATGAAAAAGCCAGAGTTTCAGGAAAAGATTTGGTAAATAATGACCATCCGCAGGTTGTAGAGATTTGGAATCTCGTATTTATGGAGTTCAACCGAAAAGCAGACGGTTCATTAGAAAAATTACCAAAACAAAATGTAGATACAGGGATGGGCTTTGAGCGTCTTTGTATGGCGCTTCAGGGGAAGTCTTCTAACTATGATACAGATGTTTTCACGCCTTTGATAGAAAAAGTAGAGGAGCTTTCAGGGAAAAAATATACAGGAAAACTGGATGATGAAAAGGATATAGCCATTCGTGTGATTGTAGACCACATTCGTGCGGTTTCTTTTGCTATCGCTGACGGGCAGCTTCCTTCCAATGGTGGAGCAGGATATGTTATCAGAAGAATTTTGAGAAGGGCGATCCGCTACGCATTTACTTTCCTTGGGCAGAAAGAACCATTTATTTACAAATTGGTGGCTACACTTGCTCAGCAGATGGGAGGAGCTTTCCCAGAGCTGGACAAGCAGTATGAATTGATTAAAAATGTAATAAAAGAAGAGGAAAATTCATTCTTGAGAACTCTGGAACAAGGGCTTCTCATGCTGGATACGATGATGAATAACGCAACTGAAAAAGTGATTTCAGGGAGCAAGGCGTTTGAGCTGTATGACACCTATGGTTTCCCGATAGACCTTACGGCGCTTATCCTCACAGAGAAAGGTTTCACTTTGGATGAAAAAGGCTTTGAAGAAGAGTTACAAAAACAAAAAGAACGCTCTCGTGCTGCAGCACAGATGAAAACTGATGACTGGGTGGTTCTTCGTGAGGATGATGAGGAAGAGTTCATCGGGTATGATACTTTGGAGGGAATAGTTCGTGTGATTAAATACAGAAAAGTAGAAAGCCAGAAGGACGGAACGCTTTATCATTTGGTGTTTAATGTCACTCCGTTTTATCCAGAAGGAGGAGGGCAGGTAGGAGACAAAGGTCTTTTGGTTTCTGCAAATGGCGATGTTACCTATATCATTGATACTAAGAAAGAAAACAACTTGATAATTCATCTTTCTGAAACTTTACCGATGAATATAGATGAACCTCTGAAGGCGGAAGTAAAAGGAAGAATCCTCGCGGAGGCGAATCACTCGGCTACACACTTGCTGCATCAGGTGCTTAGAGAGGTTTTAGGGACGCATGTGGAGCAGAGAGGTTCTCGCGTAGATACGCAGTCTCTGAGATTTGACTTTTCACATTTCCAAAAAATGACTGATGAGGAAATTTGTGAAGTAGAAAAAAGAGTAAATGAAAGAATTCACCAAAAAATAGCTCTTCAAGAGCATAGAAATATCACCATGCAGCAGGCAATGGATGCTGGTGCGATGGCGCTTTTCGGGGAGAAATACGGAGACAGAGTTCGTATGATTCAGTTTGGAGAAAGTAAAGAACTTTGTGGTGGAACGCATGTGAAAAATACATCGGATATTTGGTATTTCAAAATCGTATCCGAAGGAGCAGTAGCAGCGGGAATCCGCCGTGTGGAGGCCATTACGAGAGATAGAGTGAGACAGTATTTCTCTGATTTGGAAGAACAAGCGGACAAACTTTCAGAACTATTGAAATCCAAAGATTTGGTAAAACAAGTAGAAAAATTATTGGAAGAAAATAATGCTCTGAAAGCTGAAATAGAAGCTTTGAAAAAAGAAAAAGCAAAAGGAGAAATCCAAAACTGGAAGAACGATTTCCTAGACAAAGGAGACAAAAAACTTTTGGTAAAAAGAACATCTCTGGATGCAGGAACTGTGAAAGATATTGTCTTCCAGCTGAAAAAAGAAGTTCCGCAGTCTGTGGTAGTTATCCTTTCTGATGCTGGGGAAAAACCAATGCTTACAGTAGGAGTTTCGGCTGATATTGAGGATAAATATCATGCAGGAAACATCGTGAAAGACCTTGCGAAAGAAATCCAAGGCGGCGGCGGTGGAAACCCAGGCTTTGCGACTGCGGGCGGGAAAAACTTAGACGGTTTAGCCAATGCAGAGAAAAAAGCATTAGAATTATAAAAAGAAAAAGCTCCTTCAAAAAGGAGCTTTTTTTATTTTTTCTTGTTAAAAACTACATCTATCAAAACACCAGAGATGATGATAATTACGCCTGCAATCAGTGAGAAAGTCAGGGTTTCATCGAATAGTCCCACGCTTATCATCACGGCCACCACAGGCTCTACAGCTCCCATAATGGCAGTAGGTGTAGAACCAATAAATTTAATGGCATAAACCAGCGAAACTACCGATAAAGCCGTAGTTATCAGCGAGAATAAAGCCAAATGAGTGCCGATTTCCAGAGAAGGAATGGCAACACTATTTCCTAAAATAAGTGTTTTAACGAGGAAAAACAATGACGCAAACACCATCGAATAAAAAGAAACTTTCACGCCAGAAGCATTGATTTTAGTTTTATTGACTATAATCATATACAAAGCATACATCAATGCGCCTAATAGTGAAACGAAAAGTCCGATGTAGTTTATTTCAAAATTATCTTTAATGCTCAAAACTCCCACTCCCACAACTACGATAACCAGTGAAATGGTGGTAGCAAGCGTTATTTTTTCTTTGAAAAATATTCCCAAAATAAGTGCTACTATAATGGGATAAATGAAAAATATAGTAGAAGCAATCCCAGGGCTCAGAAAATCATACGCTATAAACAGAAACTCCGCCGAGAGTGCATAAAAAAGCCCTAAAATACTAAAAATAATACCTTCTTTTAAATTGATTTTTACGCTTTCTTTTTGGTAGAAAACCAAATATCCCAAAATTAGAATTGCCGCAATCAAGAACCGATAAAATAAAGCGGTATCCACAGAGAAAAAATCCAGTTTTTTCAATGGAATCATAAAAAGCGGAATCATTCCGTAAGTAAGTGCCGAAACGAGGGCAAACAAATACCCTTTTAGTGTATCACTCATTGTTTAGATGATTTTAAAATTTGCCCATTTTTGGGCAAATAATTCCGCAAAAATAGGAAAAACCCGTCAGATAACTTTTAAAAAGAAGTCAAGAATGTTAAAAAACCTAAGATAACCCCTGTAGCATTTGGTATAATTAAGATATAATCTTTTTTCGGCTCCTTTGTCCAGCCATAAATAACCCAAATCAAACAAGAAATGGAAGCAAATAAAGGCTGCCATGGCTGTCCTTTTTCTCCCTGTAAATTTGCGATAATCTGTGGAATATAAGCGATAAACACAGCAATTCCAATAAAAGCTCCAATGGAACCTATGAAAGTATTTATTTTTTTCTTTGTCATAAAGTTTTATTTTTATTTCCTTTTTAAAATCTTATTTTCTTCATATCCCTAATAAATTAGGATAAGCAAGTGCAAATTTAAAAAAAATAAAAACAAAAAAACGCCCTTTAAGAGGCGTTTTTTTATTGTAATTTAAGAAGTTTTGGAAAAAGGATGTTGTTTTCAAGATGGATGTAGAGCTGTAGATATTCATCAAACTCATTGAGCATCTGGAATGTAACTCTGTATGTAGTGCAGGCACCTTCGGGAGGCGTGAAATCATCTGAAACCCTTGCAATTTCCTCAAATCTTTCCTTTTCTGTTTGATAGACTGCCTGTAGTTTTTCTATGTAAGCCTGTAAATCTCCACTGAACACAGCCTCAGGATTTTGCTCTTTTTCTCTGATGTATGGGAAGAGTTTTTCCTCGGCATCTCTCAGGTGTATGATGAGATTTTGAGAAGAAAGGGTGAATAGTTCATTGATTTTGAATAATTCAGGGTGTCTCTCGCCATGAACTCGGCAGAGTTTATCCAAAAACTGAAGCAGATAGATAGATTTTTCCTGAATATATTCGTGGTGAACTTCCTTGATATAATTAACTAAATCAGTAAGTGACCAACTATTAAAATCATTTTCCTCTGCTGTTCCCTGTGGAGTGTTTTTCAGGTCTTCGTAGATGGGAGCAGGGTCTAAGTCCTTCATTTTGCAGGTTTCCTCTATTGTTCTACCGCCTTTACAGCAGAAGTTTATGCCGTATTTTTTGAAAACAGCCGCTGTGCGGAAATTTTCCGCTACATATTCGCCGATGGTTTTTTCTTGTAATTGATTCATAAAATAAAAAATTTGAACACAAAGTTACTAATTTAGAATGAATAAAAAAAGGACTGCAATTCGCAGTCCTTTTTGGTAAATATTTAAGTCTAAAACTTCCATCCTAATGTAAGGATAAGATGCCCTTTTTGGTTCTTTGCATTAGAAACAATGCTGGCAGTGCTTGCGCTATTGTTTCCTAGGCTTCCGTCCCAGTCTCTATTAAAATAACTTCCTGCAAAGAACGGATTGCTATGTTCATGAGTTCTGTGCTGGTAGGAGGCGTCTATGTAGAATAATTTGAAATCATATCCTATCCCCGCTGAGATTACCTGTGTCTTTCCTACAATGTAGTTGGATAATTTTCCATTTACTACATTCGCATTATTGTCAAACATTTTTTCTGTATGATCTTTGAATGGGCTGGTTGTAAAGGCATATCCCCCTCTTATTCGGAAAGATTTTATTCTGTATTCTCCTCCTATTCTTACTTCATGTTGAGCCTTGTAAGCAGACTCATAGAAATTATTCAACTGAACATCCGCTGCACCACCACCGAAATTAGGTTTGCCTAAATCCACTCTGTAATCCACATTAAAGGCAAAATGTTTATTAGGGATAAAAGCCCCACTTAGTGTTAATTTAGTCGGAGTTCTGAAAGTGCGACTTTCTGTGTAGCTGTTTTGAAAAAGACCTGAACCATTTATTGCGTAAAAATTATACTCCCTATCTATGCTGTACCAAGTAGGAGATTCTATGGAAGCCCCTAATCTAACGGCATTGCTCAGTTTCCCTATTACCCCAAGAGATAGCGAAAACCCATCAGCATCCTCTATGTAAGGTGTATTTTGTCTAGAAAAACGCTTTATTTTTTTTGTATTTAATGAGGAAACTTTAACTTCGTCATACTGCTCTATATTTACAGAAGAGAAATTCACTGCTGCTCCTATGTAGATTTTGTTGTCATAATTTCCACCAATACCTAAATTCAGTTTTGAATGATGTCCTATGGTCTCATACAAATGCCCTTCGAATATGTTGTAGTCTGTAATGGGTTTATTTTTATCATTATCTTGATGTATAGCTGATGTTATATTTGCATTCCCTGGAGATTGTAATTTATCACTTACATTTTGAGTAACATAGTTAATTCCTACATTCACAAATTTCCATGCATTCTGTTCATTTGACTGAAAAGATAAAACTCCATTAGCATTTCCTAAATTAGCCTTGCTTATGTTTTGGCTCGTAGATTTTCCTGCCAGACTAGCTGTAGACTTATTGGAATTGATAGAAAGTGAAGCACTTACATCATCTGTGATGAATACTCCCAAACCAGCAGGGTTGGTGTTTAGCACAGAGGCATCTCCTCCCAATGCTCCCATAGAACCTGCCATTGCGCTATATCTTGCTGTTCCTAGGGAAGAGATATTGTCATAAATTGTAGAGGTATTTCTGATGATGGAAACATCTTGTGCAAAGAATAAAGCACTCGCTGAAATACCTGCTAATATTGAAATTTTCTTTGTCATTTTTACAATAATTTTAAAGTTTTACCAGTTAGATCTTCTTCCAAAACCACCATTACCACTATTAGAGTTGTTATTTCCTCCATTGTTCGATGAAGAATTATTATCTCTCCAAGTGTTGTTTTGCTGTTGGTATCGCTCTATATCAGAGTTGTGATTTCCCCAGTCAGAAGGTCTGTCAAAACCATTATTTGGTCTATTCATCTGGTTGTTGCTTCTATTAAATCCACCATTGTTAGGTGTGTAGGTTCTGCCACGATAGGAGTTGTCATTTCCTCTGTAGATTTCATCTGGGTCGCTTCTTCTGTAAGTTTTCACAGGTGTTCTGTAATGACGAGGGCTGTAATAATTATCATAGTAATAACCATCATAATAACCACGATAATACGGATTGTAGTAATAAGGGTTATAGTAGTAATTATTATAATAATAAGGGCTGTATCCCCAGTAGTTATAGTTCCAGTAAGGATTGTAATAATAGTTATAGTTGTAACTCCATGGGCTCATTCCCCACGAGAAACCTAATCTCCATCCTGAAGAACGAGGATAACCGAAGTATGAATTATAATACCCAAAATAATACGGCGAATAAAAACTGCTGTAATAAGGATAACCCCAAGAAGAATTGTCATAGTAGAAATTATTCTGCGTTCCTGCATAAGTTCCCCAGTCGGAGCTGGAAGAGATTCTCTGGCTGTCTCCGCCCCAGTTTTTGTTGCTGTATTTTTGGTTTTGGAGCTGTTGGTTTTTCTGGGATTGTCCGATAATTCCTGTCTGATTATTATCTTCCTCAAAACCAGCTCTTTCGTCCATATCATAGTAGTCAGGCTCCTGCCATGCTATTTTTCTTTCTATTTTGTCCGTTGCAGGGTCATAATAGATACCATCTGTCTCTGTGTATCCAGACTGGATACCACAAGAAACCAAAAACAATCCACTTGCCAAAGCTAAGGCTGTCTTGGAGACAAAAGGGATTATTGTATCAGAAAATGTATTATTTTTCATATCAAATGGTTTAATGTTAATTACTATATTTGCAAAATTATTACCAAAATTATACCAAAAATAATATTGGAGTAATTCTGAATAATGATTTTCATCAGTAAAAATAAAAAATATTTTAATATTTATGGCAAAATTAACTTCAAGAGCAGAAGATTATAGTAAATGGTATAACGAACTTATCGTAGGAGCAGACCTAGCGGAGAACTCAGGTGTTCGCGGCTGTATGGTTATCAAGCCGTATGGATACGCTATTTGGGAAAAGATGAGAGATGAGCTGGATAGAAGGTTCAAGGAAACAGGACACCAAAACGCTTATTTCCCGATTTTCGTTCCGAAAAGTTTGTTCGAAGCAGAAGAAAAAAACGCAGAGGGATTTGCTAAAGAATGTGCGGTAGTTACACATTATCGTTTGAAAACAGACCCAGAAAATCCATCAAAACTTATCGTAGATCCAGAAGCGAAGCTGGAGGAAGAACTTATTGTAAGACCTACTTCGGAGGCTATTATTTGGAATACATATAAAAACTGGATTCAGTCTTATAGAGACCTTCCGATACTTATTAACCAATGGGCAAATGTAGTTCGATGGGAGATGAGAACGCGCCCGTTTCTTCGTACTTCGGAGTTCCTTTGGCAGGAAGGACACACAGCTCACGCCACTAAGGAAGAGGCAGAAGCAGAAGCAAAACAGATGATGGAAGTCTATGCTGACTTCTCCGAGAAGATGATGGCTGTGCCGGTAGTTCGCGGGCTGAAATCTCCAAGTGAGAGATTCGCAGGAGCAGACGAAACCTATTGTATAGAAGCGATGATGCAGGACGGAAAGGCGCTTCAGGCTGGGACTTCGCACTTTTTAGGACAAAACTTTGCAAAAGCATTCGATGTGAAATTCACAAATAGCGAAGGCAAGATAGAATACGCTTGGGCATCATCATGGGGAGTATCTACCCGATTGATGGGGGCGCTTATCATGTCGCATTCAGATGATTTCGGATTGGTTTTGCCTCCGAAACTTGCGCCAATACAGGTAGTTATCGTGCCTATATTCAAAGGCGAGGAACAATTAGCCCAAATTGATGAAGTTGCCCTTGGAATCAGTAAAAGATTGAAAGCGCTGGGAATTTCTGTAAAGTACGACAACCGTGCTACACACAAACCAGGCTGGAAATTCGCAGAATACGAGCTAAAAGGTGTGCCAGTGAGAGTGGCCATAGGGCCGAAGGATTTAGAAAACGGTATGGTGGAAATCGCAAGGAGAGATACACTGAGCAAAGAAACTCAGCCGATAGCAGGAGTGGAGAATTACATTCACCAGCTTCTTACGAAAATTCAGGAAGACATCTACCAACGCGCACTTAACTTCCGAAATGAAAACATTACAAAAGTGGACACTTACGAGGAGTTCAAAAAAGTTTTGGAGGAAAAAGGCGGTTTCATCGCAGCCCACTGGGATGGAACGGAGGAAGAAGAGGAACGCATCAAGGAGGAAACCAAAGCTACCATACGATGTATCCCGCTGGATGCTGTGGAGGAAGACGGTGTGTCCCTTATTTCAGGGAAACCTTCTAAACGCAGGGTTCTTTTCGCTAAGGCATACTAAAAAATATAAAACTGCTCTCTATCAGGGCAGTTTTTTTGTTTTTAAGAAGATGGATTTTCGTTGATTAGGTTTTCCCATCTTTGTATGATTTTTAAAATCGCATCACGATTTTTTTTGCTTTTGATGAAAGTGGGAAGTTTAGCCACCAATGACATACCTTCTCGCTCACGGAGGTCGGAAGAAACATAATCCTCTATTACCTTTATATGGAGTGTATTTTCTGCCCAAAAGAGATTTTCCCGCACATTTTCTTGAAAAAAATAAGGCAGCCCAAAAATATAATCACATTTTAGTCCATCTTTATTTGGGTTTATTTTGTTGTAGGTTTCTTCATAGTGAGGTTTTATGGATAATGGAAAAGAGCAATTTTGACATTTGATGAGAACTTCATCCATTTTGTTTTTCATTCCGTGCTGTTCGTTGTGAATGGCCGTGCCGCAGTTTGGACAGTTTAACTTGATAACAGCTGTAAAAGACAGCAAGTCTTCACTTTTCTTTTCGTATCCACAATGATAGCAGTGGACTAGGTGTCCATCAGGCGTTATAATAGCAGAATTATGGCATTCAGGACAAACAACCCAAGCGCCTTCTTTCCATATTTTTATGTGTTTTTCTTGATAACGCTTCATTTTATGCGAAATTATTTCTTTTTCCCAGAAAAGAACCCGAATTTTTCTAAAGGCACTATCAGGGACAGCATCCAGTAATGCTTGTTGGTTTTTCCTTTTTCGGACTGCATGTAGTACATCAGCTGTGGAGTGAGCCAGCTTAGACTTACGCTTGACCCTACATAAACTCTGTTTCGTAATTTTCCGTTTTCTAGATTTATGTAGATTTCATCATGGGCATAGAGGCTTACAGGAATGTCTTTGACTTTTATTTTGTAGTTTAATCCTAATCTATTTCTGTAAGTAGCGGTATTACTTGCGTAGTTTTTTATCTGATAGTAGTACATATTTCTGTCAGTAATGGACAGTTTATTACTGATAGGCAGGGTGAAAGTGGCATAAGCCATAATCTGGTGCTCTGCGTTTTCGCTCTTGGATTCATAATCTTGAAAAAAAGCATAACCAGGCGTCAGCGAGATGTATTTATTAATTGTAAATGTCGGCAAAACCCTTGCAATGTACGAGTTGTCAGTCGGGCTGTATCCACCGAAGGTCGTGAGTTTTCCTAAATTTCCCATATTTGCGGTAAAACCTACCACTACGAAAGAATGCGGTGCATCTATCGCCTGTGATTTTAGTGAAGTAGAAAAAGAAAGGGTAAAAAATAATATAATGATTTTCAGTTGATTCATCTTTATTAAAATTTACCCCAAAGATAACGAAAATGAAAAATCAAAACATTTGTTTAATGAAAGAAATTCCAAATCTGCGTAACGATAAAACATACGATAAACCCATACAAAACAGGAAGAAAAGTAGCGATGCTAGTCCATTTTTTGCTCCCAGTTTCTTTATAAATGGTGTAAATAGTGGTGCTGCATGGGTTGTGCAGCAGACTAAACAGCATGAGATTTATAGCAGTGAGGGAAGTCCATCCTCCCATTTGCAGTATAGAAGCGATTTCGTTATCCGAAGTTTCAAATAACACACCTGCTAAGGCATCATTTCCTAAGGTTAAAGAAGTGAGCATCAATATTGTAGGAATTACGATTTCGTTGGCAGGAATAGCCAAGATGTAAGCCAAAAGAATAACGCCATTCAGCCCTAAAAACAGCCCAAAAGGCTCCAGCCCGTCTATCATCCATAGAGCAAGTGGGTGACCGCCGATGCTGATATTGGAAATCAACCAAATAGCTGCTCCTGCTGGAACAGCGAAGACTATGGCTCTCCATAGGACTATCAGCGTTCTGTCTATCAGAGAAGTGTATATCGTTTGCCATATTTGTGGAGGTCTGTAAGGCGGCAGCTCCAAGGTGAAAAACGAAGCCTCTCCTTTGAGTAATGTTCTCGATAAAAGCCAAGAAGTGAAGAAGGTAAATGCAATTCCTAAAATCACGATGCCTACCACAGCAAGCATGGAAACAAGCCCTGACCACTGCTCTGGGACTAATATCCCTATGAATAGCGTAGCCATAAGAATCTGCGTGCCCCATCTTCCGTTACATAGTGCAAAATTATTCGTGATGATAGCGATGAGTTTTTCCCTAGGGCTGTTGATGATTCTGGTCGCTACCACACCAGCAGCATTACACCCAAAGCCCATACTCATAGTGAGCGCTTGTTTCCCATGGGCGCCTGTTTTTCTGAAAATTCTATCCAAATTAAAAGCTACTCTCGGCAAATAACCAAAATCTTCCAAAAGGGTAAATAATGGGAAAAATATCGCCATAGGAGGGAGCATCACAGAAACAACCCAAGCTGTGGCAAGATAGATACCATCTATCAGTAATCCGCTCAGCCACCAAGGGAAATTAAGCTCATTGGCACCAGTTTTCAGAAAAGGATAAATTTTCTCTAAAAGTAGGAAAGAGAGAAATTCTGATGGGTAGTTAGCACCAATGATAGTCAGCCATAAAACCAAACTCAATAAAAGAAACATTATCCCAAAGCCCCATATTCTATGTGTGACCAGATTGTCTATCATTCGCTCTATACGGAATAATCTCTGTGATTCAGTAGAAGATACAGATGATTGTATGATTTTAGCAGCCTCGGCATAGAGATTTTCTATTCGTTCATCATGGTAGTTTTTAGGGAAGTTGGTTTTGCATTCTTCCACTAAATGATGTATAAGCTCAAAATTTTCGGAATTGATACGAGTAGATATCATTCCTTTTTTTAATTCTTCTGCAAGATTTTTATTTCCTTCTAATAATCTGGCAGCTATCCATTCGGTATTGTCAAGCTCTGGGTCAAGCTGCGAGAGGTGTTTAGCAACTTTCTCCACCGAGTTTTTTACTATTTTGGTAGGCTTTATGAAAGATTTTTTCTTTGTGGTAAGCTCTCCTTTGGCTATTTTATGGATTGTAGATAGAAGTTCAGGAATTCCATCTTTAGACCTTGCGCTGGTGCCTATCACAGGAATTCCTAGGTCGCGAGACAGGGTGCGGGTGTCAATTTTGGTGCCGTGTTTTTTCGCCTCATCCATTAGATTAAGACAAAGAATCACATTATCCGAAACTTCCATTACTTGCAATAAAAGGCTGAAATGTCTCTGCATACGCCCTGCATCCACCACCACTACGGTGATGTCAGGTTTCCCAAATAAAATAAAATCTTTGGCAGCCTCCTCATCATCAGAAGTGGAAAGCAGTGAATAAGTGCCAGGCAGGTCTACGATTTTGAAGGTGTTTTGCTGATAAGAAAAATACCCTTCGGAATGTGTTACCGTTTTGCCAGGCCAGTTTCCTGTATGCTGTTTCAGCCCAGTTAAAGCATTGAAAATAGTGCTTTTCCCTGTGTTGGGATTTCCAGCAAGGGCTATTGTAAACTGTGTATTCGCGGCGTTTTCTCCCAGCTTTTTTAGTTGGCTGGCTGTATTGAGTTCGCAGACTTGGCAGGTTGATTTCATTTCAGTTTAACTTTTAATCTCTATCAGAATGTATTTAGTGTCTTCTTTTCGTAAGGCAATCAGCGTGTTATGAATATTGTAGGCGATAGGGTCACCCAGCGGGCTGATGTTTTGGATATGAATTTCAGCACCTTTGATGAATCCTAAATCTAAAAACCGCTGTCTGATTTCTCCCTTGCATTCCGGAGAAATCCCTAAAACTACGCCTTTTTGACCTGTTTTTAACGAACTTAAATCCATTCAAATTGTTTTATTTTCCAAATTTACAAAATTAGATTAACCTAACAAATCAAAAATAATTGAATTTTATAAAATCAATTTAATTTAAAAAGATGTTTATATCTTTGGCGGAAATTTTTAGAGATGGACAAAAAGGACTATCAAGAGGCGCTGGAATGGCTTTTTAAACAAACTCCCAACTATCAGGAAAATGGAAAAAAAGCCTATAAACCAGGGCTGGATAATATAAAAAAACTCTGTGATTACTGGGGAAATCCACAGAATAAGATAAAAACCATCCACATCGGCGGAACCAATGGGAAGGGCTCTACGAGCAATATGCTGGCTTCTATCTTGCAGGAGGCTGGCTATAAGGTTGGGATTTATAATTCGCCTCATTTAGTGGAGTTTACAGAGCGGGTGAAAATCAATGGAGAGAAGGCGGACAAGGAGTTTGTGTATCAGTTTATTCAGAAATTAAAGCAAATTCCAGAGCAGATTTTGCCTTCTTTTTTTGAATTTACAACCATCATGGCGTTTGAGTATTTTTATCAAAACGAGGTGGATTTTGCCATCATCGAGGTTGGTCTCGGCGGACGGCTGGATTCCACTAACATCATCACTCCGCTGGTTTCGGCGATTACGAATGTTCAGCTTGACCATCAAGATATTTTGGGCGAAACGCTGGAGCAGATAGCTGCAGAAAAGGCAGGAATTATCAAAGAAAATGTTCCGATAATTTCTGGCGATGAAAATATTTTGGTGAAAAATATTATTCACGAAAAAGCCCATGCCGTGGGAACGGAATTTATAGATGCTACGGAGGTAAGAACGGATTTGGAAACGGATTTGAAGGGCAACTATCAGCGAAAAAACATCCGTGTGGTTTTGGCTTTGGTGGAGGCTTTGAGGAAGAAAAATGTTTCTATTTCTGATGAAAATATTCACGATGGACTGCTTCATGTTCAGAAAAATACAGGATTTATCGGTCGCTGGTTTGAGTTTTCTAAAAATCCACTAACTATCTGTGATACAGGGCATAATAAAGCAGGGCTAGATATGGTGTTTAGTCAGTTGGCTGAATATCAGTGTTATAAACACATTGTTTTAGGTTTTGTAAAGGAGAAAAATATAGATGAGGTTCTGAAAATTCTTCCTCGTGATGCTCATTATTATTTTGTAAAACCTGCAATTTACAGGGGAATACATCCGAAAGATTATGAAAATTTGCTGGTGGAGGCAGGGGTAGATTTCAAAATTTTTGATAATGTGGAGGCTGGATATCAGTCTGCAAAAGCGAGCTGTAAGGAGGATGAGATGATTTTTATAGGTGGGAGCAATTTTGTAGTTGGAGATTTTTTAGAAAAAAATTTGGAGGTTAAATAAAAATCCGTATATTTGCACCACTCAAATGAGGGCGGTTAGCTCAGTTGGTTCAGAGCATCTGGTTTACACCCAGAGGGTCGGGGGTTCGAATCCCTCACCGCCCACAGATAGGGTTCTTAGCTCAGTTGGTTCAGAGCATCTGGTTTACACCCAGAGGGTCAGGGGTTCGAATCCCTTAGAACCCACAAAAATCCAAGATTTTTATAAGTCTTGGATTTTTTTATGCGTTTTTCTTTTGGTTTCCTTAGTTTTGTATAAAATTCATTTTCAGTGCTTTAGTAATGTTTTTATTCTGTCTTTTTCCTGTTATATTAAAAATTTTAAGAAAATTTTAACAAATCAAAATAAGTGGTTATATTTGTAGAGTTTTTATATGTCAAGTTTTTAAAAATATTAAAAATAATGAAACTAAAATTTATTCTATTATTACTCACCTTTTCTGCGAATGTGTTTTTGTTTTCACAAAATAAAACATCAAATAATAAAAAAGCAGAGTCTGTAGAAAATACAAAAAAGAAAAAATCTCAAGCTAAAGCTACTCCTTTTGATATGGCTGTAGCTAGAATTAATAAAGAAACTGAAAATGACAGTCAATCTAAATATGGTTTAGGAACAATAACTTCAAGTGGAGGTAAGTCTAGACAGAATTATGAAGAAATGGGCTATGGTGAAGTTGCTAAAGCGGAAAATTGGAATACACTCGTGCCGCCTAGAGATATGGCAGAAAGAGCGCGTAAATATGAGGAAAAAAAACAAATGGAAACCATAGGGCTGGTAGTGCTAGGAGGGATTCTTCTATTTTTTGGATATAAACTTATAACAAATAATAAGAAAGATAAAAAGCCAGAAGTCCCTAAAGACTACAATGAAAAGGACTATGATGAGGTGAAAAAGAAACTGAATGATATGTTCTCTGATGACCTATTGACAAAAGAAGAGCTGGAGGCTAAATTAGCCGATTTGGAGGAAAAACAAATGAAAGAAAAGAAAGCAGCAGAGATTAACCTCAAGAAAGAAAAATTGTATAAAGCTTATCAAGAGGGCATCATCACATTAGAAGAATATAATGCTAAACTAAATAGCTTGTAGATAATAATGAGTTTTTTTAAGAGATAAAAGATTTTATTTCTTAAATATAACTAAAACCCATTCCAGCACGGAGTGGGTTTTTGTATGATTATTCAAATAAAAAGTCCTCAAAAAATAAGAGAGTCAATCAAAATATTCTTTATCTTTGGGGGTGAAATTTAATTGAATTAGAAAATGAAAAGATTTTTTATCGTGTCGGCATTTGCTCTTTGTCAGGGCATTTATGCACAATCGCAGGGGGTAATTTATTTTGATGAGGAATGGAACATCATCAAAGATAAGAAAAAGGCATCTTTTTACCGAGAAACTACCCAGCAGGGGGATTATTATTTAATCAAAGATTATTATATCAACGGAACCTTGCAGATGGAGGGTAAGGCCTCGGATAAAACGCCTAATCAGGAGGTTTTTGAGGGGAAAGTTACATGGTACTATCCAGATGGAAAAGTGAGTATGGTGTCAAATTTCTCAAAAGGAGCTCAGGTAGGGGAGCATAAGAGCTACCAAGAAGACGGCCGTATTTCCCAAGATTTTATTTATAAAAACTATGCTGTATTTAGCGGTAAATCATATGGTTATGAAAATGATTATCAAAATAATACGATTACCGAGTATAAAGATGGCGATGTTGTAAAGATGACAACTTATGGGAAATCATTGCAGGGAATTCGTTTTGAAGAAATCTATGCGGGAGGAGACCCTTACACAGCTTCCGAAGTCAAATATTATGATGAAAATGGAAAATATATAGGCAGTCAAAAGATAAATAAAGACGGTCTTTATACAGGGATAAATGTAAAATATTATGCAAGTCCTATGAAAGTTTCTTGTATCGAAAATTTCTCAGGACAATCAACGACTTACGATATGCCTACTGAATCCAAATGCTACTATGGAAATGGCAAGTTGAAAAAAACTTACAAATCACATGGAAAAACCGCTACGGAGGTTGTATATGATGAAAGTGGTAAGAAAATAGGAAGTCTAGAGTACAGATATGACAAGGAAATGGATATGATGACGCCCTATAATGGTGAGAAGATAGAAATTGATTTGTATGAAAAAACAAAAAAAATAATATCAATCCTTACCTATAAAAATGGGAAAGGGCTAGAAGGCAAATATTTTGACCAAGAAGGAGAATTACAAAACCAATATTTCTATGATGATGAAGGGGGTGCTAAAGAAATATGGAGTTTTGGAAATGGCGGGAAACAAGTTCTTACTTACAGAGATGGGCTACCGTATAATGGCAGTGTTATAGAGGGAGGAGCTCAGTCTACTTATAAAGATGGTCTTCTGATGGAGACTAGAGAAGTAAACATGGAAGGAAAACCTACATATGAGAAGAAATATGATGAAAGTAAAGATATCTATGAGGTAAAAATATATTCAGATGGTAAACTTAAATATTATTATACAACAAATAATAAGTATGATGAAGATGCGTATTTTAGTGCAGAAATAACACCTTTTGATGACAAAGGAAAGCCAATGAGTAAAATAGTTATAAAAGATGGAAAGATAGAAAAAGGGGTGCTAAAACTAAAGTCCTATTATGCGGATGCAGAAACTGTCGAATACAGCAAAAAAGGGAAATGGTATGTGAAAAGAACTTATGTCGAAAAGGAACTGGTAAAAGAAGAGAGATTCAAGAGCGATGGGGATTATTCAGATTATTTTGAAATATATGAAATAATGCTCCGTACAGAATAAACAAAAATAGTCAAGAAGAAATTCTTGACTATTTTTTTTATTTATAAGCAGGGAAATCTATAGTAGTCGTAGGGAATGGGATATTTACATTATTAGCTCGGAATTTCTCCAAAATAGACTTTCTTATTTCGCTTCTCGTGTGGGAAATATGAAAAGGGTCATTAGAAAAGAAATAAAGCCTAAGATTGAGAGAAGAATCCGCAAAATCATTCAGCCTGATATATGGCTCTCTCTCTTTGGAAATATCTTCATTCTCCATAGCAGCCTCTACAAGGAGGTTTTCTACCATTTTGATATCCGTTTTATAGTCCACACCTATATCTATAAAGAAGGCATTCGCAGCATCGTGAGAGGAATAATTGGTAAGTTTGTCCTTGGTAAGGTATGAATTAGGGAAAATTATGGTCTTTCGGTCTGTAGTGAGGATTTTGGTAGTTCTCATGCTTATTTGTTCCACCCTGCCCATTACGCCGTTCATATCAAGGATGTCTCCCACACGGACACTTTTGTCTAATAAAATAATAACTCCAGAAATAAAATCTAAAAACAAATTCTGAAGTCCAAGACCTATCCCTACCAAGACCGCACTAGATCCTACCAAAAACGGAGAGATATTTACGCCTAAAATCCTCATGACAATCAGGAAAGTGACAATGATAATTCCGTAATATACAATCTGATGAAAAGCATATTTGGTTCCTTTGTCCACCTGTGATGAGCGCCTGTAAAAGATTTTTTTAGAGATTTTCTCAACAATATAAGAGACACAAATCACCACAGCAACTCCTATTACCTGATACATGTGTAGTGTATAGGTATGGATAGAAAGTATCGGATATTCTAAAAATTCTTTTAAGCTCATTTTATCAAGTTTTTTTATTTCATTTCTGAAATGACATTTACCGTTTCTTCTAAGAATAAATCTCGTTTCAGGTTTTTAAGCCAAGATTCACTTTTTTTCGCGAAAACCTCATCTTTCTTACCTCTCGCTTGTTCATCTTTGTGTAGCGTGAAAACCAGCTTGTTATCGTACTTAGATAAAGATTTGAATTTTTTAATCTGATCTTTTCTAGCTTTCATCAGTTTATTAAACTTATTTAAGTTCAATGTGATTTTTTCTTCTTTATCTAGTTTTTCTCTCCACTGTGCAGATTCCAAAAGCAGCTGATAATTAGAGTTTTTACTCATTCTGTTTTGGCTGTTTTTCTGTAAACTAGAGATATTCAGTGTCCCCACAGGAGTAAATCTTGTAGTAGGAATTTGGTCCCATGGAAGGGCATTGTCTCTATATCTTTCTCCAATTTCGGAATAAGAGAAAAAGTCGTTCATTGGGATATCAGCATCTACACCTTTCAGCTGGGTAGATTTTCCATTGACTCTATAAAATTTCTGGATAGTCAGTTTTATAGAACCGAAATCATCCGTAGAATTCATGAAGCGGTTTAGGTCTGCAAAGGTCTGCACAGTTCCTTTTCCGTAGGAATGCGGAGAACCTACAACCACGGCTCTTCCGTAGTCTTTCATCGCTCCTGCTAGGATTTCGGATGCAGAGGCGGAGAACTCATTTTGCATAATTACTAGAGGTCCTTCCCATACTGGAGAATTGGTCTTGTTTCTTAGAATGTTTATTCTTCCATTAGGGTCTTTTATCTGCACCACAGGACCGTTTTTCATGAAAAGTCCTACGATGTCCACTACTTCCGTGAGTGAGCCTCCTCCGTTGTTTCTCACATCTAGGATAATTCCTTTAATGTTTTGAGATTTCAGCTTCACGATTTCGGCTTTTACATCATCAGATGCATTTCTACCATTAGGGTCATCAAAATCAGCGTTAAAGCTTGGAAGGTAGATGTATCCATATTTTTCGCCTTTTGGTGAGTTTACGATGATGCTTCTCGCGAAAGTATCCTCTATGGAAACTTCTTCACGAATGAGTTTTACTTCTTTTACGCTGCCATCTTTTTTCTGTAAAGTGAGAGTTACCTCCGTGCCTTTTTCTCCACGGATGAGCCTTACAGCCTCATCTACCAGCATTCCTACTACATTGATAGCTTCTTCATTCGGCTTAGATCTTACTTTTAGGATTTTATCTCCTTCGGATATTTGTTTAGATTTCCATGCTGGAGCTCCCACTACCAAAGGTCCCATGTAGAGATTTCCTTTTTTCTCTTGAATCTGCGCACCGATTCCGATAACTTTTCCAGCGAAACTGGTATCAAAATCTTCTTTGTCCTTTGGAGAAAAATAGTTAGTATGCGGGTCAAACACCTCTGTGTAGGCATTTATATACACACTGAACCAGTCCATTTTTTTTCTCTTTTGGAATCTCTTGAAAGTGTGAGAGATAAGGTCTTTTATCTCCTTGGTAGCTTTTATTTTTTTCTCTTCTAGAGAGAGTTTTTTTACATTGATGGTGTCTTTCAGTTTATGGGCGATGACAGAGTCTTTTTTCTCCTGCTGGAGCTCTTCTTTGCTGGTCATCGTTTCTATTTCCTGAAGGATATTGTATTTGATGTATCTTTTCCACTCGTTGTAGAGTTCCTGTTTGTCAGCAGGAGCTTTTTTTAATTTTGGTTCTAGGATAAGCTCATCATCTTCAGTCAAATCGATAGGTTTGCTCAGGATATCCTGAGTCATTTTATCAATTTCGCTTACTCTCTGATAGAGCCTGTCTATGGTCTGTTTGTAGAAAACCAAGTTTCCGTTATTGAGATAGTCGTCAAGCTGGTTTCTGTGTTTCTCAAATTCTTCCATATCCGACTGCAGAAAATATCTTTTTGCAGGGTCTATCGTCTCGAAGTAACTTTTGTAAACCTCACGAGAAAAGGCATCATTTATTGGTTTTGGCTGATAATGTACATGTGTAAGTGCATTTTTTACATTTATCATGATGATGTGCATCTTTTCATCATCATTTTTAGGCGCATTGAAGCAGAACATCAAGGTCATCAACGGAGCTGCGAACAATATTTTATTAAATTTAAATAACTTTTTAAGCATTTTTTGCACTGATTTTAATTCAAGAAAACTTTTAACTTACAAATTTAATATCTTATTTTAAACTAGACCTAAATTTTCGTTATTTTTGTTGAAATTTTTTAAAGATAATGAATAAACAAGATAGAAAACCATTGATTTTGGTAACAAATGACGATGGAATCACTGCGCCAGGGATTAGAAAACTGGTAGAATTCATGAACGAAATAGGAGAGGTGGTTGTAGTGGCGCCAGATTCTCCACAGAGTGGCAAGGGACATGCCATCACGATAAATTCTACCCTGATGGTGGAGGAGATAAAAATGGAAGGTGCTCAGCGGGACTTCGCGTGCAGCGGGACGCCTGTGGACTGCGTAAAATTGGCTTTGGATAAGGTTCTTCCGCGTAGGCCAGATTTGGTGGTTTCGGGGATAAATCATGGGGCGAATTCCTCCATCAATGTCATTTACTCTGGAACGATGTCTGCCGCTGTGGAGGCTGGTGTAGAGGGCATTCCTGCGATTGGGTTCTCTTTGCTGGATTTTAGTTTTGAGGCGGATTTTGACCAAGCAAAAGAATTCATTCAAGAAATAGTTTTAAAAACCCTGAAAAACCCGATGCCAAAGGGAATAGTCCTAAATGTGAACATTCCTAAACTAAAAAAAGAAGAGATAAAAGGCATCAAAATCTGCCGACAGGCTCAGGCAAAATGGGAGGAAAACTTTGATGAAAGAGTAAATCCACAGGGCAAGAAATACTACTGGCTCACGGGTTATTTTAATAATATGGATGAAGGCGAAGATGCCGATGAAACAGCACTGATGAACGGCTATATCAGCATTGTCCCTGTGAAATTTGACCTTACGGGTTATGAGTATATAGATGCTCTGCGAGAGCTTTATTAAATTCGGTTTATAAAGTTTGTGGATGATTTTAAATTGTATAAATTAGCGGAAAATTTAATTTTAATATAAATCATGAAAAGAAAATTATCAATTCTTGCTTTGGCGGCGGCATTTTCATTGCCATGTAAAGCACAAGAGAGTAGTGTAGTGGTAGAAGTAGAAAATGTAAAACAGAGTAAGGTGAGCATAATGGCAAGTGCAGGGTATGCGTGGAGAACTGCAGAGATAGATGGTAGTATCACATATCCTTTCAGAAGTCATGTAGAAAAAATTACTTCGGGGTTTCATTTTGATATCTCTGCTTATCATAGAATAGCTCCTAATATGGGACTTGGGCTGAAATTCAATAGATATTCTGCTTCTGCGGAAACTAGTCTTGGCGGAGTATATCTTAGCACGAAGGATAGAATTATCTTCATAGGGCCGTCGTTCATGTATTCTAATTTTGAAATGGATACACCACATAAATTTTATTGGGATGTAGCGCTGGGCTATCAGCAATATACGAGTAGTAATAATTTTAGTGGTCTTGGAAATTTTGAGGTAAAAGGTTCTTCAATAGGGCTTTATAGCACGATAGGGTATCAGTATGCTGTGAGTCGTTCGTTCTTGATAGGTCCTCAGCTAGGTTTCGGGCTGGGAGCTGTGAAACTCCATACTGAAAATGGAAGGAGCCTATCACTAGGGAATAATGACAAAAAAGAAGGCTTAGGGAGAGTTTCTCTAGCAGCCACAACGACAATAAGATTTTAATAATTCTAAAATATACATAAAAGCACCTTTTTTAGGGTGCTTTTTGTATAATGATGAAAGAGATGTTTAACAGAAGTAAGGACAATAAATAATCTCTTAGATTATGCATTCACATCAGGGCATGAAATGATACATGTTTTTGATTTTTCTTATAAACACATAGTAAAATAAATATAACAACAGATAGCAGACTTAAAAAACTCATAAAAATGAAGATAATAATATTTCTATTTCTTCCTCAAGCCACTGGGAGAAAGGGACTAATGCAGTATCTTCTTCCCATTCCTCAGGAGGAACATCAGAATAAAAAACACCAAACTGATCTTCTTCGCCCAATACAAATCCTGCCTGATGGCCTACATTGGGATAGCATACTAAAAGGATATGAGGGAATAAATAGACCCCTGTACCCTCAAAGATCTCTTTAGCATAGCTCTCCCATTGTTCAGGAGGGTAGAACTGATACGAAAAACCTCTTTCGTCCTCGAAAAGGGTACAAGCACCCAAGGTAAGAAGAAAGTTTTTGAAGTCTTCGGGCAGTTGCACATTATATT
Source organism: uncultured Flavobacteriaceae bacterium (assembly GCA_963521545.1). Taxonomy (GTDB): domain Bacteria; phylum Bacteroidota; class Bacteroidia; order Flavobacteriales; family Weeksellaceae; genus JABCPE02. The sequence goes on from CAUQVP010000012.1 coordinate 26,684, forward strand.
GTTGTTCAAAAAGCGTAAGTTGTTCAGGAGTAACCTCACTTTGTCGAGAAAAACAATAGGTTTCATTGCCAAAATGAATCGGTTTACCCTCACTTTGTTTTATAAGGTCTTGTAATAAGGAAAGTGTTTTATTAAAAGTACTCATAATCTTCTGTTTTTTGCAAAGTTACTATTTTTGCAATGAAGTATTTGGGTCAATGTTTTTTAGGATAAAATTTAAAGATAAATGATGAAAACACTAAAAACGATATTAAAAATAGCATTGAAAATAATAAAAGTTTTCTTGTTGCTGCTATTTATTTTGATAGGAGGAATAATGATTTATTTCCAGATAAAAGTAGAAACCTATAAAAACCAATTAATAGAACTTTATGACTTTGATTATTTGAAAAGAGAGAGAAAAAGATATCATCCTTTTGTAGTATTTTATTTATACAGCAAGTTATATGGTAAAAATAAAGAATATTTTAGGAGTACTCGTTATCCATATCAGCTGTATGATATAAAACATAACATTACAGAGGAATATAGGGATTATATACTATCTAATATAGAATATAATGCGTATCTGATGTATTGTTATGATTTTAAAAGACCTGAGTAATAGGTGAATTTCCAAATATATTTTTTTGAAATAAATAAAATTAAAGATAAATGATGGAAAATATAAAAATATTGATTTTATTATTGATATTTTCTTGTAACCCACAAGAGAGCAACGGACATAAAAAAGAAAACCCAATTCTAAAAATAGAATACAATTTTTATCCTTCAAGTGGTGGAGAACCTATTTATAGAGTTCTTTATTTCGATGAAGAAGTTATTGTTGAAAATTTGGAACATTCCCATACATACAAAGGAAAAATTACCAAAGATAAAATAGAAGAAATAGAAAAAATCACATCAAGACTGAAACCCAATAATATAGAACCAGATATTATTTTAGATTCTTGGAGAATAGAGTTAATAATCAATGGCATCACATATTATAACAAAACAAAAGTTACGAAAGAAACCTTGCCAAAAGACATTAGACAGCTTTTGTATATATTAATTAAAAACTCAACTGTGGATATAGATTTATATGATTTTTCTTAAAATTGATATCGGTGGTATTTTTAAAATGTATTTTTTGAAACAAATAAAATGGAAGATAATAATTGATATAGAAAATTAATTTTACTATGAATATACAAAGAGAAAATGGAATTGATGAAGTGAA
>CAUQVP010000013.1:0-27640 GCA_963521545.1 uncultured Flavobacteriaceae bacterium
ATTTTGATTTTTTAATTTTTTCTTCATCGATGTATTTTAGAGGAATTTTGGCTTTGTGTCTGCCATAGTATTCTAAATCTTCCTCCTCAATAGCAATTTTGTCCGCGATTTCTCTAATGGGTCTGATGTCCGCACTTTGTGCAATCTGTATGTCTGTTTTCACAATAGTTTTGTTTCCTACAAATCTATAAAAATTTGATTTAAAATTAAAAAAAATTTATAGCGAATTAAAATATTAAAATCCCTAAATTTGTAGGCTGTCTATTTTGAAGAATTTTTGTATTTTCGCCAAATATTTTTGAATTCACTATGTCTTTACAAATTACTAATCTAACTAAAAAATTCGGTGAACAAGCAGCACTGAATAACATCAACCTCAACATTGAAAAGAACGAAATCGTGGGGCTTCTCGGGCCAAACGGAGCAGGGAAATCCACGCTGATGAAATCCATCACAGGTGTAGTGAAAATAGATGAGGGCGAGATTTTGTTCAACGATAAAGATATCACTCAATATCCGATAGAAAGCAAGAAAAACATCGGTTTTCTGCCAGAAAACAACCCGCTTTACCAAGAGATGTTCGTAAAGGAATATCTGAATTTCGTGGCTGATATTCACAAAATACCAAGCGAAAGAATAGATGAAGTCATCGAGCTGGTAGGCATCACTCCCGAAAAATCCAAGAAGATTTCCCAGCTCTCCAAAGGGTATAAACAGAGAGTCGGGCTGGCACAGGCGATTCTCCACCAGCCAGATTTGCTTATCTTAGACGAGCCTACGAACGGACTAGACCCTAACCAAATCATAGAAATCCGAAATGTGATAAAAGAAATCGGCAAGGAGAAAACCATCATCCTTTCCACGCACATCATGCAGGAAGTAGAGGCGCTATGCTCTCGTGTTATCCTCATCCACAAGGGAAACATCCTGCAAGACACCTCTATAGAGGAGTTCAAAGGGCGATACAGCAATCTGGAAGAAGCATTCCAGAGCTATACTAATGGATAAAATTTTTTCATTTTTTATTGTAAAATAGTCTGTCAATTTTAGGGATAGGCTATTTTTGTTTCTAAAATATCCATCTTCTCTAATTTCATAGAGTTCAAAAAATTTCGTAAATTTCCAATGTCTTTTTTATTTACTTTATAAAAAATCATAAAATCATGGGACATTCACACGAAGGACACTGCCACCACCATAGCGTAAGCAGTCTGGAAAATATCAATAGGGCGTTTTACATCGGTATCGGTCTGAATCTGCTCTACACCGTGATAGAATTTGCGGTCGGTTTTAAAATCAATTCTTTGGCTTTAATCTCTGATGCGAGCCACAATCTGAGCGATGTCGCCAGCCTAGGGATTTCGCTCGTAGGTATCATTCTTGCCCAAAAAGCCAGCACGCACAGCCTGACCTACGGCTACAAAAAAGCCTCAATTTTGGCTTCGCTTATCAATGCTATTCTGCTGGTGTTCATTGTCTTTAAAATCATCATAGAAGCTGTGGAACGGCTGAATACACCTCCACAAATGGAGAGCAGCGGCATCATCATTACTGCTGCGATAGGCGTGGTTATCAATGCTGTTTCGGCGTTTCTTTTTTATAAAGGACAAAAACACGACATCAACATCAAAGGGGCTTTTCTGCACCTGATGGTAGATGCTTTGGTTTCGGTGGGGGTGATTATCTCTGGGGTGATTATCTATTTCACAGGCTGGAATCTCGCGGATGTGGTGATTAGTTTCATCATCGCTGTGGTGATTTTGATTTCTACTTGGGGACTTTTAACGGAAAGCATTAAACTCAGTCTAAACGGCGTACCAGAGGGCATTAATCCTAATGAAATCCAAAAACTGATAGAAGAAATCCCTGCCATAGAACAGACCCACCACCTCCATATATGGGCGATGAGCAGCTCTGAAAACGCCCTGACCGTCCATCTGGTGGTAAATGAGGGAATAAGTTTCCAAGAAATGGAGCAAATAAAAAAAGAACTCCGCCACAAGCTGGAACATCACAACATCCAGCATTCTACCTTTGAGATAGAAAGCTCTGGCTGTAAATGCGACCAAGAGTTTTGTAAATAACAAAAAACAGCCGCTCACACGGAACGGCTGTTTTTATTTATATTTGTTGAACTTTTATCAAAAGGACAATTTATGGAATTAAGTAAAAAAGAATTTGAGATTTTTGAGAAAATCAATCTGTATGAGAGATATAGTAATATAAGTAATCAGTATAGATTTGAAGAAACATTTGAAAACTATTCAAATGATGAAGTTATAAAAATAGTTAAAGAACTGGGGTATTCTGTAAAGTATAGAAAGAAAGAAAATTTTTTTCAAATGATTGAAACCATAAATGGAATGAAGTTTTATTTTCATTTTTCATTAAAATATGGTATGGTGGAAAGTATTATGGGAATGATGGATAAAAATAAAAAAAATATTATCGGAGGATTAGTTTCCAATGTATGCACGTTGATAGAAATGAGAAAAAATGAAGAAAAAGAAGGTTATATAAAAAAAGCCTGCTTCAGAAATTATGAAGATTTAAAAAATATTCTTAGAGAATACTTCCTAATCTATGAAGATTTGAAAACGGAAGTCTTAAAAGTAGATTGGGAACAATAAGATTTAGACCTGAATAATAATTAATTATGGAATTAAGTAAAAAAGAATTAGAGATTTTCGAGAAAATAAATCTATACGAGAGACATAGTAATATAAGTAATCAGTATAGATTTGAAGATAAATTAAAGGATTATTCTAATGATAAAACTATAGAAATAGTTAAAGAATTGGGATATTCTGCAAAATACAGAAAGAAAGAAAAGTTTTTTCAGATAATTGAGACCATAGATGGGATAAAGTTTTATTTTCATTTTTCGTTAGAATATGGAATGGTAGAAGTGATTATATTTTGGGAATATGAAAATAATAAAGATTTATCGGGGGGCGGATTACTTTCAGTAGTATGTAAGTTGATAGAAATTGCTAAAAATGAAGAAAAAGAAGGTTATATAAAAGATGCTTGTTTTAGAAATTATGAAGATTTAAAAAATATTCTTAGAGAATATTTCCTAATCTATGAAGATTTGAAAACAGAAGTCTTAAAAGTAGATTGGGATGAAGAGGATGATGTGAAAGATTCTGAGTAAATAACAAAAAACAGCCGTTTACACGGAAGGGCTGTTTTTATTTGTAATTATTGTTTGTTTTGATATAAAATTTTATTCAATCGGATGATGAAATCCACATTCCTTACTCCAGGGGTCACATCTTCCAGATCTATTTTATATACCTGATTATTCCTCACTGCATTGGTATTTTTCAAGACAGGATTGGTTTTGAAGAAGTTGATTTTCTCCTCTATCGGCTCTGGGCGGGACTGAATGTCTATGATGAAAATAGCATCTGGATTTCTCTCTAAAACACTCTCAGGCGTCACGAACTCAAATCTTTTATCCAAATCTGCATAGATATTTATCCCATGAGCTTTATTGACAAGGTCTGTCGCCAAAGCACTAAAAGCCGCCACTCCTCCTTTATACGAAAGTATCAGAACTTTCTTTTTTTCGCCATCTTTTGGAACTACTAAATCCTTTTGGGCTTCATTATATTTGTTTTTCAGCTTAGTGACCAGCGCTTCGGCTCTGTCTGGAACATTAAAAATCTTACCCAGTAGAATAATATCATCATAGACATCATCTAGTGTAGGATTTTGGATATCATCCAAACTTCTAAGGTTATAAGGCGCTATTCCTAGTTTCATCAAATCTTCTGGCGAACCTGCTGTTTCTTCATTAATATTCCCAGCCGCAAAATCTGGTTTAGCAAGTAAGAAAGCCTCTTTATTCATTCTGAAACCGTGACCTTTCAATTTCTGAGGCACCTTTTCATAGGCTTCTCTATACTCAGGAAGAAGCTCTCCCTCCGTACTTCCTATGATGATTCTGTCCTCCAATCCCAATGCGAGAAGAATCTCCGTAGTATACGGATTAAACAGCGCTGCTCTCTGAGGCGGTGTGGTAATGACCACGGGAACATCCCTGTCAGCATCTTTATAAATATACTCTACTCTATTTTCGTTTCCTGTATTGGCTTTTGCGGTGGTATCTTTTTTCTCTGAACAAGACAGCATCGCTACGGCAGTCAAAGCCAAAAACAATTGTTTTTTCATAAAACTATATTTTAAATTTATTAGAAACTGTATTTTACATTAAACATCACATTTCTCGGCGTTCCAGGGAACAGTCTTGTGTAGTCAAATGCCCCGCCCCAGTATGTTTTGTTAAATAAATTTCCTACATTCACAGCCAGCTGCATTTTGTTTAATTTATAATAAACTGCTGCATCTACCACTACATAAGAAGGAATGGATAAAGTCCTATCCGCCCATGCTATTCTATCTCCTACATAGTTTCCTCCTAATCCTATTCCGAAATTTTTCAGCGCTCCTTCCTCAAAATTATATCTTGTCCATAAGTTGAAGCTGTGTTTTGGCGTGTTTCTACTTCTGTATCTTTCGCCGTTTTCTGTTGTCTTAGCATCGATGAAAGAATATCCAGCATTAACCTGCCAGTTTGGTAAAATTCTACCGATAACCTCCATCTCTATCCCTTGAGAGCGCTGGTCACCTCCTTCTATTTTCAGCGCATCATTGTCATTAGGATCATCCATCAATACATTTTGCTGATGAATATTAAAATATGCAATATTTGCATTCAGTTTTCCATCCAGCCATTCAGTTTTCAGCCCTCCTTCCAGCATTTTAGATGTCATCGGCGAGAATGGACCTCCATAAGCTGTAGTTCCTAAATAAGCATTGGTCTGCACCTCAAATCCTTCTATATATGATGCATATACATTCATGTTTTTAGTCGCCTCATAGATAACGCCTAATCTCTTTAGCAGTTTGTGCTGTTTTGTGGCAGCTTCATTTTTAAGTTTATAATTCGTTTTATCTAAATACCATTCTTGCCTGATACCGAAATTAACGATAAATTTTCCATAACTCATTTGATTCATTAAATAAGCTCCATTGGTCATAAAATACAAAGGAGTTATTTCTAATCTTTGAAAAACATAATCATTCAGATTCGCTACATAGTATTTAGGATTTTGTAAATCAAAATGAGGTACATTCGGCACTGGGTTCCCATTAGCATCAGTCAGATAATTGGCTGCATTCGCTGGGTTAAACTTATTGGCAACTTTTCCGTTTGTCAATCTGTATCCTCTCGCTCTATTCCATCCTCCATTTCTACTCACTTCAAAAGCGCTCAGGTCATACCCTGCAACCATTTTGTTTTTCAGGTTTCCGATATTAAAATCAAAATTAAAATATGCGCTAAAGTTATCCGAATATGTCTTTTGTCTTCTTTGAGAAACCTGCATTTCTACCAATGTAGGTATAGCTTTCCCTGTAATATCTTGCGCAAATTTATTAGCCGTTCTATGTTCTAACAAATCTTCATCCCAGATATGCTTCATATAGGACATATTAAGACCCACTTTATCTGAGAATTTGTGAGAAAGACTACTCATCACCGTGAAATTCAGGTTTTTATTGTAGTCATTAGAAGCTCCTATGGCAAAACTTATAGGTGTAGTGTGCAAATTGGCGCTTTGTCCTTTCTTTACCCCAAAAATAGGCTGTCCTCGGTCTAGTTTAGTATCAGTATTAGTCAATACCAATTCTAAATTTACTCTTGTTTTTTCATTAGGGATATAGCTGATAGTAGGCGCTATCATATAAGACTTACTTCCTTGTAAATCCCTGAAACTCTGTGAGTTTTCATACCCTAAATTCAAACGATATAATAAAGTTTTTGATTTTTCTAACGGACCCGTAAAATCCAAAGTGCTTCTTACCGTTCCGTAGCTTCCTATCGTAAGGTCTACTTCTTTTCTGGCAACACTCAAAGGTTTTTTAGTCACCATGTTGATAGTTCCCCCTGCATTGGCACTCGCAAAAGTGATACTCGCAGGGCCTTTGATAACTTCTATCCTTTCCAAATTGATGGTCATCGGCGGCGAAATGTAGCTCACAAAAGCCGTCATACCATTGATCAGCCTGTTATTATCTCTGTTTCCCCATCCTTGGGTAACCCCTCTAATCGCATAGTGGCTGTAATAACTGGTGGCATTCACCCCTGTCACATTCTTCAGCGCATCTCCTATCATAAAGACCTGTCTATCAGATAAAAGCTCCTTAGTCACGGTAGAGATTGACTGCGCCACTTCCATATTTTTAAGGGCAATTTTAGAAGAAGAGAAAGAATAATCACTATTATAGTCTTTTCTTGCTCTACCCACTATCTCTACTGTTTGTAGCACATGTTCTTTGCCATCTTCTTTATTATTTTTTACCTTAGGATTAGTAGGATCTTCCTGATCTGGATTATTTTCTACTAATTGTTCTTCCTTTATTTCTTGTTTAGGCTCTTCTATAGGTGTGCTATCTACCTTAGTCTCATGTATAATGATATCTCCTAGGTCTAATGTCTCACTATCCGTTATCATTATATTTCTATCCGATAGAATATTGGTGTTTTCTACTACTTGTAGTGTATAATTCCCTCCTTCTGGAAGAAGTATACTAAACGCACCTTTTTCATCAACTGGATAAACCAATTCCTTTCCTTCCTTTTTCACCAACACTTTCAATGCTGAAACAGAAGGTGTTTCCTGCACTATTCTCCCTTTAATAGTCTGGCTATAAGCCATTGCGGAAAACAATAAACTTGAAATCAATAATACTTTTTTATTCATAAAATGATATTTTTGCTACTTTTTCTAAAAAATTTCGCACAAAAGTAACATATTTTTTCTAATAAGTATTATTTAAAATCATGAAAAATATCATTATTTTATAAAAAAATAACACTCCTAAAAGTTTTTAGAAGTGTTATTTGGCATGGTTTTATATTTTCCTACGCATCTATATTAGCATAGACAGCGTTCTTTTCTATAAATTCTCTTCTTGGCGGAACTTCATCTCCCATCAGCATAGAGAAAATTCTATCAGCTTCTCCTGCATTTTCTATAGTCACCTGTTTTAGGATTCTATTTTCTGGGTTAAGTGTAGTTTCCCAAAGCTGCTCTGCATTCATCTCCCCAAGACCTTTGTATCGCTGGATTTCTACGCCCCTGCCATCTGCAGAAAGTTCTTTGGTAAGCTCCTCTCTCTCCTTGTCATTCCATGCATAGAGTTTTTTATTTCCTCGCTTCAGAAGATATAGCGGCGGTGATGCGATGTATACATACCCATTCTCTATAAGCTCTTTCATGTAACGGAAGAAGAATGTAAGAATAAGCGTAGAAATATGCGAACCATCTATATCGGCATCGGTCATAATCACTATTTTATGGTATCTTAGTTTAGACAAGTTCAGTGCTTTGCTGTCTTCCTCTGTCCCTACAGAAACCCCAAGTGCCGTATAAATATTTTTAATCTCATCATTATCATAAACCTTGTGAAGCATAGATTTTTCCACATTTAGAATCTTACCTCTCAGCGGTAAAATCGCTTGGAAATTTCTATCTCTTCCTCCTTTAGCTGTTCCTCCCGCAGAGTCTCCCTCTACTAGGAAAATTTCGCTTATAGATGGGTCTTTAGATGAACAGTCGGCTAATTTCCCTGGCAGACCAGAGCCTCCCAATGGCGATTTTCTCTGCACCATTTCACGGGCTTTCTTCGCCGCCTGACGAGCTTTCGCCGCTAAAACTACTTTTTGGACAATCTGCTTGGCTTCGTTTGGATTTTCTTCAAGGAAGTTAGAGAGCATCTCTCCCACTATCTTATCCACTGCACCAGAAACTTCGGAATTCCCAAGTTTAGTCTTAGTCTGTCCCTCAAACTGAGGTTCCATTACTTTCACGGAAATCACTGCTGTAAGCCCCTCACGGAAGTCATCTCCTGTAACTTCCACTTTTTCTTTCTGTGGAATTCCTAGTTCATCAGCATATTTTTTGAGCGTTCTAGTCAAAGCTCTTCTAAAACCTGCCAAATGAGTTCCTCCCTCATGCGTGTTGATATTATTTACATAAGAATGCAGGTTCTCGTTGAACGAAGTATTATATCTCATCGCTACTTCCACAGGGATATCATCTCGCTCTCCTTCCATGAAGATAACATCCATTATCCCCTCTCTGTTTCCATCGATGAATTCTACAAATTCCTTCAGTCCTCCTTCAGAATAGAAAGTTTCGCCTTTAAATTCTCCGTTTTCCTCTTTTACTCTTTCATCTGTAAGAGTGATAGTAATTCCTTTATTAAGGAAAGCCAACTCACGAAGACGAGCCGCCAAAGTATCATAGTTATATACTAATTCATTAAAAATAGATTCATCTGGCTGGAAAAACACCTCCGTTCCAGTAATCTCTGAAATACCAATTTCCTCAACATTCCCAAGAGCCTTACCTTGTGAATATTTCTGCTGGTAGATTTTACCATCTCTCTGAACAGTAGCAATCAACGATGTAGAAAGCGCATTCACACACGAAACCCCTACACCATGAAGCCCCCCAGAAACCTTGTAAGAATCTTTATCAAACTTACCTCCTGCCCCTATTTTGGTCATTACCACCTCTAGAGCAGATTTTTGTTCTTTCTCGTGGAAATCCACTGGAATACCACGCCCATTATCTCTTACAGAAATACCATTTCCTTCATGAATAGTCACCGAAATAGTATCACAATATCCTGCTAAAGCCTCGTCTATAGAGTTATCCACCACCTCATAAACCAAGTGATGAAGCCCTCTAACCCCCACATCTCCAATGTACATCGATGGTCTGAGACGCACATGCTCAATACCTTCCAATGCCTGAATACTACTCGCTGTATACTGTTTTTCGCTCATGTATTTTCAAAAATTTAGTGAATTACAAAGATACATATTTTTTTGATAAAAATCAGTGTTTTTTGAACGAGAAATAAATTTTATATTTGGGAAATTTTATAAAAAATGAAAAAGAGCAACAATCTCTTGCTTCAAATACTGATTGCTATTGTTTTAGGTATAATTTTCGGACAATTTATAAATCAAGAATTTTTAAAAATATTTCTCACCTTCAATGGGTTGTTTAGTCAGTTTCTCGGATTCTGTATCCCTTTGATTATCATAGGGCTAATAGTCCCATCAATAGGAAAACTAGGCGGAACAGCCAGTAAAATAGTTCTTGTAACGGCAGGATTGGCTTATTTATCTACACTTTTAGCAGGTTTCGTGTCTTATGGCGTGAGTATCAGCACTTTCCCAAGTCTTTTAGAAGGACAGTCGCTCAGTGATGTTTCAAAAGTCACTGAAATCAAGCCTTATTTTTCGCTGAGCATTCCTCCTATGTTTGATGTGATGACGGCGCTGGTTTTGGCCTTTATGGTAGGAATAGGAATTTCTAAAATCCACAATTCTACATTGTTACAGGTTTTTGAAGAATTTGAAATTATCATCTCAAATGTCATTGCCCGCATTCTTATTCCACTGCTTCCATTGTATATTTTTGGAATCTTTTTAGGAATGGCTCATACGGGCGAAGTTTTCACGATTGTTTCTATTTTCATTAAAATTATTGCCATTATTTTTGGGCTTCATATTTTGTTTTTAATATTTTTATTTACCATCGCTGGAATCATCGGAAGGAAAAACCCTTTCACCATGCTAGTAAATATGATTCCTGCCTATATCACGGCGCTGGGAACACAGTCTTCGGCTGCTACTATTCCTGTTGCCTTGCAGCAGACTATCAAAAACGGTGTTTCGGAAAAGGTAGCAAAACTGGTCATTCCTCTTTGTGCAACGATACATTTATCTGGAAGTGCCCTGAAGATAGTTGCCTGCACCATAGCCTTGATGGTAGTACAGCAGATGCCGATTGATTTCTTAGATTATGCAGGATTTATTTTCATGCTTGGCATTGCTATGGTGGCTGCGCCTGGAGTCCCTGGCGGTGCTATTATGGCGGCTATCGGGATTATCGGTTCTATGCTGGGATTCGATGAAAAAAGCCAAGCACTGATGATTTCCCTATACATCGCTATGGACAGCTTCGGAACGGCTGGAAATGTCACAGGAGACTGCGCAATAGCTGTAATTACGGATACTATTTTGGGTAAAAAACAGAAAACTAACGACTAAATGAAAGAAAAGTTTTTACAAACTCTTTGGGAAAACAAGGTTTTTAATCCGCTCTTATTCAAGGATACGGACGGAAACCCTGTCGAAATCCTAGATTTTGGAAAACTAAATAGTAATGCTGGCCCTGATTTTCATTCGGTAAAAATAAAAACACAAGGCATCACATTCTTTGGAAATGCTGAATTTCATGTAAAATCTTCCGACTGGCTTTTGCACAAACATTCGGAACAGAAAGATTATCAGTCCATTATCCTTCATATCGTTTTTGAACATGACCAAGAAATTTCGGAACTGAAAGAAAGAAACATTCCTACATTGGAACTGAAAAAATATATTGAAAACTCTGATTTTCAACACTATAACTTTGATAAAGAAAAGGATTTTATTCCTTGTGAAGATATTTTCAGCATTAAAAAAATCCCAAATTATTTTTCCGAGGAAATTATTTTACAGAAATTAGAGGAAAAAGACAAAGAAATAAGACAGCAGTTACTGGCTACAAAGAACGATTACGAGGCGGTTTTGTTCCAGAGAATAGCCTACTCTTTCGGGCTGAAAGTAAATTCGGAAACCTTCCTACAAATTGCACAAAACATTGATTTTAAAATCATTAAAAAAATCTCTCAAAATCCTTTTCAGCTGGAAAGCCTCTTATTTGGAAAAGTAGATTTGCTAAATAATACGGAAAAAGACAACCAAAAATGGCTGAAAGAATTTGAGTTTTTAAGGGCGAAATTTGGGATAAATGACATCGTTTTTCCTGCTAAATTTATGCGGATGATGCCCGTTTCGTTCCCTACTATAAGGCTCTCGCAGCTAGCTCAGCTGTATTCTCGACATCAGAATTTATTTTCAAAAATCATCAATGCCAAAAGCGTGGAGGAACTGAAAAACTTATTCAAAGACATAAAAACCTCGGAATACTGGGAAAATCACTATGTTTTCGGAAAGGAAAGCGAAGCTAAAACCAAAAAACTTTCAGAGGATTTCATAGAAATTATTTTGCTGAATGCCATCCTTCCTGTGATTTATTCCTATCACAAGGAAAAAACTGATAATCAAAGAATTATATTTAATTTTTACCAAAACCTAAAACCTGAGAAAAACTCCATTATCAAACAATGGAAAAATTTAGGCGCGAAGATAAAATCAGCCCTAGATTCCCAAGCGTTCTTATATTTATACAAAAACTGGTGCAGCCATAAAAGATGTTTAGAATGCTGTCAAACACAATTTTAATTTAAATTTAAACCAAATGATTTTTACTTTAAACGACATACAAATACAACCCGCAAAAGGAGAAGAACACGGACATATTTTCTCCTCGTACTGCGCTTCCTTCCCTACTGATGAGCGAAGAGATGAGGAGCAGTTTTACAAGCTCTTAGAAAATCACCATAGTAAGATATTGTCCATTTTCAAGGGAGAAAACCTCGCTGGATACCTTATCGTATGGGAGTTTTCAGAGTTTACATTTATAGAGCATTTTGAGATTTTCGAGGCTCTTCGTGGCGCTAATTTAGGCTCTACGATTCTGTCTATTTTGACTGAAAATCTCGGAAACATCGTGCTAGAAACCGAACCCAAAGAACTCAGCGACATAGCTGAGCGAAGAGTAGGTTTTTACAAAAAAAACGGCTTCTCCATTTTGGATAAAAGTTATATACAGCCGAGCTACAGCCAAGGCAAAAACCCACTGAACCTTTGGCTAATGGGAACTTTTGAACCTGATAATCTGACTCAGACCATTGCAGAAATTCATAAAATCGTATATCAAAATTAAGTTTAACCTAATAAAATAATCACTCATGAACCTCAAATCTAAAATCGGAAATTACACCTTCGAAAATCCACTGATGAACGCCTCTGGATGCTGGTGCGAATCGGAAGAAAAACTAAACGAACTTCACCTCTCTGACTGCGGAAGTTTCGTAACCAAAAGTGCCACAGCGAAATACCGCGAAGGAAATCCATCGCCACGATATGTGGAAGTTCCACTAGGAACTATCAACTCCATGGGACTGCCTAATGAAGGGCTGGACTACTATCTCGATTATGCCCTAAAATTCCAAGAAAAACACGAACAAACCATTTTTCTCTCTGTGGCAGGAATGTCTTTTGAGGAAAATATGGAAATGCTGAAAAAAGTGAATTCATCTGATTTTAAAGGCATTATAGAGCTTAACCTCTCTTGTCCTAATGTCCCTGGGAAACCTCAGACAGGCTATGATTTTGAGGCTACGGAGCGAATTTTACAAGAAGTTTTTACTTTCATCAAAAAACCTTTGGGTGTAAAACTTCCGCCTTATTTCGATATGGCTCATTTTGACAAAATTGCAGAAGTTCTGAATAAATTTCCGCTTCACTATGTGAATTGTATCAACTCCATCGGAAACGGGCTCTATATCGACACGGAAAAAGAAGAAGTCGTTATCAAACCAAAGGATGGATTTGGCGGAATCGGTGGCGAATACATCAAACCTACCGCTCTGGCTAATGTCCGCGCAATGTACACTAGACTAAATAAAAACATCCAAGTCATCGGCTGCGGCGGCGTTCTCACAGGGCAAGATGTCTTTGAGCATATTCTCTGCGGAGCAAGTATGGTTCAGGTGGGCTCTCAGCTGATGAAGGAAAATCCGTCTATTTTTGGGCGACTTCTATCTGAATTAAAAGAAATTATGTCCCAAAAAGGCTACCAATCCATAGATGATTTCAAAGGTAAATTAAAATCCTTGTAGTTCATCTGCATGGTTTTTAGTATTTTTGGAAAAAATTTAAATCTTTTCAATGACAAAATTAAGCGTAAATATCAATAAAATAGCGACCCTCCGAAATTCCAGAGGAGGGCTGCTTCCCAGCGTGACAGAAGCCGCAGTGAAAATTCAGGAATTCGGTGCAGACGGCATCACCATCCACCCAAGACCAGACCAGCGCCACATCACAAGACAAGATGTCTACGATCTAAAACCGCTGGTGCATACGGAATTTAATATCGAAGGCAATCCACACCGACCATTCATAGATATGGTTTTGGAAATCAAACCTACGCAGGTGACTTTAGTTCCTGATGCAGATAATGCCATCACTTCCAATGCTGGCTGGGACACCAAAACTCATCTGTATTTCCTGACAGACATTATATCAGAGTTCAAACGAGCTGGGATTAGAACTTCTATTTTCCTTGACCCTAAACCAGAACTTTGTGATTATGCTGCCAAAACAGGAGCTGACCGAATAGAACTATACACAGAGGCCTATGCTTCAGGATACAAGGCCAATAAAGAGGCGGCTATCAAACCTTATTTAGAAACGGCTATCCGCGCAAATGAGCTGGGACTGGGCATCAATGCTGGGCATGATTTAAGCCTTGAAAATCTACGATATTTCGCAGAAACTATCCCAAATCTTTTGGAGGTGTCCATAGGTCATGCACTCATCAGCGAGGCTCTGTACATGGGCATGGAAAACACAGTTCAGGCTTACCAAAAAAGATTAGAAATCCATAGATAATTTTTTCTTACATGAGAAAGAAAAGAGAATTTCACTCTTCAGAATTGGTAAAAAGTTTGGCCAAAATCTATGGTTTTGATGAGATTTTGGTTTCATTTAAAATAAAAGACTTTCTCCGAGAATACTTGGACGAAAGTCTTTTTAACGAAATAGAACAAGTTAGGCTAAACAAAGGCGTTCTTACTCTAAAAATAAAATCTCCTCTACTAAAAAACGATTTCCTGATGCGAAAATCGTTCTATGTCAATAAAATTTCTTCTGAACTGGGAATAGAAATTACCCAAATCATCATTCTATAACTACTCTTGAAGGCGGATATGGTTCATCTGCTTCATTATCCAGCTGTGTTTTCTTTTCAGCGCGGGTGTAGGATTTTTTGGGTCGTATTTTTTGGGATTTGGAAGAACCGCTGCTATCCATGCCGCCTCGCTTTTGGTAAGATTTTTAGCTGATTTCTTAAAATAATACCGCGAAGCCGCCTCCACACCGAAGACCCCCTGCCCCATCTCTATGGAATTGAGATACCTCTCCATAATGATTTTCTTGTTCCAGACCTTTTCAATCACAAAAGTAAAAACCACTTCCAAGCCTTTTCTAAACCAGCTTCTATTATTCCAAAGGAAAACATTTTTGGCTGTCTGCTGGGAAATCGTGCTTCCGCCTTGGATTTTTTTTCCTTTTTCATTATTCTCCATGGCTCTCTCAATAGCCTTGAAATCAAAACCATCGTGTTTATAATAGTTTTGGTCTTCTGATGCTATGACGGCTATTTTCACATAATCCCCCATTTCATCATAAGAAACATACTCGCGGTCTAATTTCTGATATTGAAACAAACCGCCGAGCTGCGTCCATGTGATAATGGGATTAAAAAACCTGCCCCAAACCACCGCTAAAAGGTAAAATATTAAAATAAAATAAATTATTTTCTTCAAATATTTCAGCATCAAAAACCTATTTTTTTATTTTCTTTTGTAGTGTCTTTTAGTGATTTTTCATCCATATTTGTAAGTTCCGCCAGAGAACGAGGCTCATCCACGGTAATGTCCTTGCCTATTGATTTCAGGTAAGCATTACATTTTTCTACAGTCAGTTCTCGGAATTTATACTCTGCTATCAGCCTTCCTTTTCTCAGCAGAGCAGAATCGATTTTGGATATATCAGAATTAAATGTACAAATCAGCTGACATTCTAGCACATCTGACAGCATTCCATCCGCTATGTTCAGAATCGAAGAAACCACATCTGTATTGCTGTTGAGCGTGGTTCTCTCCGCGATATAGTTTTCACAATCTTCCAGCACCAAAACTGAATTCTGATTATCCACCAAAACCCCAATAAAACTAGGGTCTGTGAGTGAAGAAATCATGGTAGTTGGTATGAAAATGAATTTTTTATTCGGAATCTGGCTCGTCAGCCATTTGATGTAGTTGGTCTTTCCAGAACCTGCAATTCCGTGAAGCAGCACGATTCCTTTGTTTTCATTGGTTATCGTATGTTTCACTCTGGTATGCACCTCCATAAAATCATCATTATACATCAGATCCAAGTCTATTCTGTGAGGTTTTATCGTATGAGTTTTTAGGTCAAAACCTGAATTATCTTTCAGCAAAATAGATACTTTGGCTTCTTTAGAAATATATTTTTCAAAATACTCACTGAAAAGTTTTATTAGATTTGCCTTAGCATTAGGAGAATCATTTTTATAATAAACATACTCCACACGATAGAGCCCTTCCTCAAAAACTTCTGTATCATAGTCATCAGACAAGTCTCTGGTTAACAGTATAAAAACCTCTAATTCGGGATGAAAATAGCACTCCTCATTCTCATAAAGCTCGTTAGTTTTTGATGAATAATCCATCGTATGGAAATCCTCACATTTCTGGAACTGAGAGAGTTTTTCTTTATGTATAACCAGCTCATCACCACCGATATACAGATTTGCCATAAGATTATTCAATAAAACTCTATAAGGCGCCGAAAATGTAGATGTTTCCAGCTTATTATAAAGCTTTATTGACGATGTTTCACCATCATACCCCATTAAATAAAATGGTTTGTAAAATTCTGATTCTTTTATTCTCATCTTTTTAAATTTAATTTATACTTTAATATTTTGTTTATTTTTTCTCTTTATACCAAGAGGAATATTTTACATAATTTCTGCTTATTCGCTGTATTTCAGACTCCATAAGGTCTTGCGAAGCATCTTTTATCTTTTTTGCGGGAACTCCTGCCCAGAGTTCGCCTTCTCCGATGTGTGTCCCCTGCGTAACCACCGAACCAGCCGCCACCACAGCATGAGACTCTATCAGACAGCCATCCATGACAATAGCCCCCATACCAATAAGCACATTATCCTTTATTTCGCATCCGTGAACTACTGCATTATGCCCTATGGAAACATCATTTCCAATAATGGTCGCATGTTTTTCGTAAGTGCAGTGCACGGTTACATTATCTTGAATATTCACCCTGTCACCCAGCCTGATGCTGTTCACATCCCCTCTCAATACGGCATTATACCAAATACTGCACTCCTCTCCCATGACCACATCTCCGATAATCACAGCTGTTTCCGCTAAAAATGTATCCTCGCCCACGATGGGAGTTTTTCCTAAAACTTCTCTAATCAAAGCCATTTTCTATAATTTTTCTGCTGTAACTATCACAGGCATAGAGTTTTCTGGGCTAAAATCAACTTTATTAAATCCGCCATAAAACTGAATATTTTTAAATCCTGCATTCTCCAAAAACTCTTTAAGTTCTTGATAATCAATATTTATCAAAACCTCTTCATTTTCAACTTTTTTATCTAAAATAGTTTTGAAAATAATATTTCCCTCTTCATTCAAATAATAAGAACGCTCAAAAGTAACTCCTTCATTATCAATCAACGGTAAATTTCCTAAAAAATTCCCTTCTTTATTTTTAGATGTGAATTTCCAAAAATTTACCATCTGGATGATTAGTTTCCCGCCTTGTTCCAGCTGAGCATAGGCTTTCTGTAAAAAATCTGAAATCTCTTTCTTGCTTTCCAAATGAGGAAGCGTGTTTCCTATGTTGATAATGGTCGTAAATTTCGGAAGTCTGTCAATATCAAGCATACTCATATTAACGACTTCTACGCCTTTCTCTTTTGCTTTTTTGATGAGTTTTTCGTTGATATCAATGGCTGTGACATCATAATTCTCGCCAAGTAAATACTGGGACAAATTCCCTGTTCCAGCGCCCACATCCAAAACCTTTTTGCCTTTTATTTCCTCTGCAAAAAAAGTCTTGTGCAGTGGAGACAATGAAAAAATCAAATCATATTTCTCTGAAATATCATCATAAAATTTTTTCATACTTTTTCGATTCTGTGTAATATCGCTCATATTCAGCATTTTAATTATTTCACATTTTTCCTTTTCATGAAAATAGAAGTCACTATCACGATGACCACCATAATGCCAAGCATCCAATAAAAGCCGTATTCATGGTCTATTCCGAACATTTCCTGAAAATTCATTCCGTAAAGACTCGCCAAAAAGGTTATCGGCAAGAAATACGCTGAATATACAGCTAAAATTTTCATGGACTCATTATTTCTCTGGTCAGACAGCGCCAAAAATAGACTTATAAGACTGGTAGACTGCGAGTTAAGATATTCAAAACCACTCATCACCTCCGTATAGGTGTCCTTCAAATCATTGAATTCTATTTTTTCTATCGGAAGTTTGTCATAAAAATTAACCCACTCATTAGAAATGGACAAAAGTTTCAGATTAAGGCTCGCTCGTCTTTTAAGACGATATAGACGCTTGATTTCGTTGGAGTTAGAATCCGTTTTAGTGAAAATATCATTCTCTATTTTTTCCATTTTCTCCAAAAGATTGATATTTTCTTTTCTGTAAGATTTCAAAATGCCAGAACCCAGTTCCAAGGCTATCCTGTATGGATTAGCAGCCTGAAAAGTCCCATTTTTCAGTTCTTCGGAGAGTTTTTTAATTCGCTCATTATCAACTCTATGAATCGTCAAAATAAGATTTTCTTTAATAAAAATCCCAACTTTTGTACTAATATCGTTAATGGAATTCAAAAACTTGTTACCTGGCTCAGAACTCGTCCTCGCAAGAATAAATTTAATTTCGCCCAAATCTTCCGCTTTGGGAAGATGATTGGTATTGATACAATCTTTTAGGTGTAATATATTGATTTTGTATTGTTTAGATATTTCTGAAATATTTTCATATTTCATATCCTGAATGTCAATCCATTCGAAAACATCATTTTTGTATAGTGACTTAACTATCATAATATCAAATCTTTACCATTTCTGTAATCTCCACATCATAACCGCTCACTATTGGTTTCTGATCTGTATTTTGAGATAAAATTTTTATTTTATGAATTCCTAACTCCTTGATAATCTGAATTCCTATTCCATAATCTTTAAAATTCTGAGTGCTTTTAACCTCTGCATTTTCTTGATTATTAATGAACTGCTGAAGCTTTCGCAGTGTATTCTCCGTAGTGGAAACATTATTGATAAAAACTATCACTCCTCTGCCCTCTTCGTTTATTTTAGCGGTTATTTTCTCCAATAAAGACTTCTCTCCATTAGCCAAAATACTCAGCACATCGAAGTAAGAGCCCGAAGACTGCACCCGCACGAGAACCTCATCATTTACCGACCAGCTTCCTTTGGACAAAGCAAAATGCACCTGCTCCGTGTATTTCTCCTTAAAGGCATAAAACCTGAAATCTCCATAAAAAGTCTTCACTTCTCTTTCTTCGATTTTATCTATCAAATCTCCATTTTTCAAGCGATATTCTATCAAATCCTCTATGGAAACTATTTTCAGGTTTTGTTTTTGGGCAAGTTCTGCCAGCTGTGGAAGTCTTGCCATCGTTCCATCTTCGTTCATGATTTCGCAGATTACTCCGCCCTCTTTCAGCCCTGCGAGTCTGGTTAAATCTATCGCTGCCTCGGTGTGTCCTGCGCGTTTCAGCACTCCACCTTCTTTGGCTCTGAGAGGGAAAATATGCCCAGGGCGCATGAAATCAGTAGGTTTGCTCTTTTCATCCATCAAAGCTAAAATAGTTCTGGCTCTGTCATTGGCAGAAATCCCTGTAGACACACCATCTCCCAGCAAATCCACTGATACCGTAAAGGCTGTTTCTTTTGGGTCGGTACTGCGGGAAACCATCGCCTCCAAGCCCAGTTCATCACACCTGCTTTCGGGAAGCGGCGTACAGATAAGCCCGCGCCCATGGATGGTCATAAAATTGATAATCTCTGGTGTGGTCAGCTCCGCAGCAGAGAGGAAATCACCCTCGTTCTCGCGGTTTTCATCATCTACTACAATGATGATTTTGCCGTTTTTAAGGTCTTCTATGGCTTCTGAAATTGTATTTAATGTGATATTTTTCATGTCAATTTTATTTCTACAAAGATAATTATTAACATTAGATTTTCTAAAGTTTTTTAATATCTATCTCCGTATATATTCTTTGCTTTTAGTGTATATTTTTTGACAAAGTCCGTTTTACTCTCTGTGTAGGCATCTCTATTATGCTCAAATTTTTTCCAAAGGAGAAGTTTCATTTTTTCATATTCTTTTGCTACATCTTGATTTTCAATAAGATAATCCCGAAAATAAAGTTCATCATTATCGCCTCTCAATCTTATATGCAAATGAAATACCTTTTCCGCAAAACCATTTATGGTGTATCCTTTGTTATACACCATTTTATCTTTATCACGAGACATGCAGAGATATTGGTTTTTGTCCAAAATATCAGAAATATTTTTCAGACTATTTTTATCATCGCATTCTATAAGGATGTCAATAATTGGTTTTGCCCAAATGGAAGGAACCGCTGTGCTTCCTATATGACTAATGATAACTTCCTCATTTATAATAGTTTCCAAATGTTGTTTTTCTTCCTGAAACCATTTTTCCCATAGAGTATTGTGCGGGACTAATTTGATTGGGAACAGCTGCCACAGCTCTTCAAGCGGCATTTTTAATAATTCTCTATTATTCAAAAAATTTAATCTAAATATTGACACAAATATAATCAAAATAACCTTATCTTTGGGCTGATGAATCCATATGAACTTTTTATAAAACCTTACGAGGAATATACTTTTTTTCAAATTTTCTTGGAAATTATAGCTGCTTTCTTCGGTCTGCTGAGTGTTTTTTTCTCCGTGAAAAGGAATATTTGGGTGTATCCCACCGGCATCATCAGCACTACGATTTATGTTTATATTCTCTTTAATTTCGGGCTTTTAGGCGATATGCTTATCAATGTTTATTACAGCATCATGAGCATCTACGGCTGGATTTCTTGGAACAAAAACACAGAAAACCAAATTATCAGCGTAGATTTTGCCAAGAAAAAAGACTGGCTGGTGGGACTAAATCTGTTTGCGATGAGTTTCATAGCAGTTTGTGGAGTTTATTATTTCAAACCTTTTATTGACAATCATTTTTCTATGAATGGCGTAAACCTTGGTTTTCAGCAGCTTGATTGGGCAAATTGGCTGGATATTTTCACTACTTCCCTGTTTCTCATTGGGATGTGGTTCATGGCAAAACGAAAGGTGGAAAACTGGCTTTTCTGGATTGTGGGTGATCTAATCTGTGTCCCGATGATGCTCTACAAAGGACTGGGAATCACATCATTGCAATATCTAGTTTTCACAATAATGGCGGTAATGGGCTATTTGGAATGGCTGAAACAGGTGAGGAAATAATTTTTTAAAATTATATTGTCTCATTAAATTTATTTTTTCATTATATTTGCTCCCAAAATTCATTGGGGCTGACCGGTTTCGACAGCAAGACCAATGGGTAAATAAGCATGCAGAGAACCGTAGCGCGATCTCTTTAATCCCTTGCTACAAATTTTAACTGGCAACGAAGAGTATGCTCTTGCTGCTTAATCTGAAGTATAGTAAGATTAGCGTTTTTCCCGAAGTATAGTAAGGAAACAAGATGTCTCACGGAAGCTCCGTTCTGCGGCGTCCGATTCTGGGGCATAGGAAATGCGGAAATAAGCCTTTGGGAGCTTCGACCAAAGGACGAAAAATTTAGAAGATAAGCATAAAGTTGGGTGTTTGTTCTCTGCTTTGTGTCGAAAAATAATAACAAAATAAGCATGTAGAAAGTTTATTTGTTGCTTGTTTGGACGAGGGTTCGAATCCCTCCAGCTCCACAATAACACCTGTAAATCAATACATTACAGAGGGAAAGAACTAAAATAGGGACTTTTCACAAAGTCCCTATTATTTTTTTGATGGTATTTAGTTTTCATAGCCTTGATATTTTTGTTTCGTTCCTAAATTCACGCTTCTACATCCCTAATGCTTCAATCTAAATGAATAGTAATTATTTTCTTCTAATATATCTTATTATTCGTATATTTTTTTCTTTCCCCAGTCTATATGATTGTCTAATGGCGAAGAATTATAGATTTTATCATATCCTACAGGTTTATAAAACATTAGTGTTATTATTAATGGTTTGTACAGGTTATTACTATCATTATCTTTCTTAATAATATACTGCACATACTTTTTCCTATTCTCAGGATGAAAAACAATAGTATCTTTTATTTTCAAATTTTTCCCTTGTATAGATTTACTTATTTCATCATAATTGTTATGTAAAAAATAAAAATCTGCAGATATACTTCCTAAAAAAATCTCATTATCATAAAATAATTCTTTATAACCTTCTATATCATCCCTCTTTATAGTATCCCAAAATTTATTAACGGTTTTTCTTATTTGTTCTTCATCTTTATTCTGTTGATTTACACAGCTAATAAACACACTTGACCAAACCAATATTTTAATAAATTTACTCATATCTTTCTTATTTTTATTTTCTCGTTTCATTATTTTAATAATCTAAAAGACAATTTGGAATATTACTATATCATTTTTTCATTATCTGATAGACACTGATACTACTTTTCCGTCTTGAAACTCAACATCTAATATCTCCCATTTTCTATCTAATTTGTTAAAACCCTCGCCCAAATAGTACATCCAGTTGTCGCTGGTATCATCACAATATTTACAATCTTCTGTTAATAATACTCTAACATCTTGTTTATTTTTTCCTATCAACATCTTTGTTTTTACTATATTATCTACCATTTTATACCTCTCATTCGGATGGTTTTTCCAATAATTTTCATCAAATTCTAATCTTTTCTCACACGATACTAAGAAAATAACAATTACTATGCTTAAAAGATTTTTCATAATTTATTATATATATTGTTTTTGTTTTAATAATCTGAAAGACAATACTTCTGAAACATTACCTACCATTCCCAAGCAAAGGGATATGTATAGTATGGATTTTCATTATATTCTTTATCTGAAATTTTCTTTGGTTTCAGATTTCTATAAATATTAAGAATATCTTTATATTTGATTTTATTAAAGTCTATTTTATTATCATCTATCAAAGCAAATTTTATTTTTTTATTTCTAACATCATGGGTGTACTGATATATCCCTAATTCTCGTATAGCATAGAGAGGAATTAAGTTTTTATCTAAAAATATTAGTTCTTCTATTCCATAGGTAAATTGGTCTTTAGAGTTAAATATAATATCAAAATTATTGGCTTCATTAGTTTTTATGCAGAGTATGATATTTACTCTTTTATCCACTAAAATTTTTATTTTTTCATTATAATGAAACAAGCTATAATTCTCATCATTATATTCCATCACAAAAGGTTTTCCAAAGTTATAGTGCTCATTATCACAGATTTGTTTATTGGAACTCATTGTTTTTATGTCCTTAGGAAAATCCAAAATCTTTATATTTTTACATTTGTCTTTACATGCTACTACTAATAATAATATTATTAATAAATAATGCAGTTTCATTTTTTTACTTTTTTCTGTTCATTGATATTTTTAATTACTGTTTTGATAAGTATATCATTGGCATTGTTTAATATAAATTTGCATATAAAATAGTTGTGCAGAAAAGTATAGTAGAATAGTATATTTTTAATTCATCTTCAGTATTGAAATTGATTTCTAAATGGGTATTGTATTTTAATAAATTTATGGGTTTTACATCTGCTATGAACACATTATTCCAATACAATCTATAATAAATCAGAAAATAAAAAAATTCTATTTTGTCTTTTTTTCCAAGTATAAATCTATCGTAGAAATAAAAACTTACATTAGAAATGGAAAGTCCTAAATTCTGATATGTAATTTTTATTCCCAACCAAAGAAACGATTTTACTTTAAGCAAAAGTTCATCATTCGCATCATATATTTCGCCATAAACTCTTCCGCCCCATTTGGTTTTTCTAGTCATATAGATAAAAACCTCATCGTTTTTATAAAAAATAATAGAATCATCATCTTGCACAATACATTTTATTATCATTTTAGTCCTGTTTTAAAATTAGTTTTTAATCCAGCAACATCTGGGATATTACCAACTATTATCTCATATACAAACATGTTATACAAAAAAATATACAAGTATAATAAATCTGTTCATCATCATTTATATTAAAATGAAGTTCTAAATTTATATTATAATTCAGCAGGTTAATTAGTTTTGTATCCGCGATAAATGTGTTATTCCAGTATATTCTGCTATATATCAAGAAGTCTAATATTCTTACACAATCATGATTTAGGATAAAAGCAGTCCAAAAGAAATAACTCTTCTTATAAAAAGGAATTTCTAAATCTTGATAAATGATTTTTATTGACCTAAATATATTAGAATCTAATTTTATCAAAAGTTTATCATGTGCATTGTAAATTTCTCCTATGAACCTTCCACCCCATTTGGTTTTTCTAGTCATATAGATAAAAACTTCATCATTTTTATAAAAAATGATAGAATCATCATCTTGCACTACGCCTTTTATTATCATTTTATTCCTGTTTTAAAATTAGCTTTTAGCCCAGCAACATCTGGAACATTACCTCCCTAATGATAAATTCTAGGTTGGCAATTCTTCTCACACACAATTATTCTACAATCTATACTATCTACTGACAAAGGACTATGAATGAGGTCTCTTATTTTAGTATCTAAAACAAAAAAACTGATATTTACAAAATATATTTCATTTACATACTCATCCCGCTTTCTAGGATAAAATTCATTTACTTTTGGAGTTCCTATTATTTGCCCTATATCAATAAAATCTCCTTGTTTCACTTGGATATTATCTATTTTATCATATCGTATAATTTTTTCATGTTCCATATCTTTGACCGCGACTACTCCCCCCACCTTGTCTGTTACCAATATTACTTTCCCTTTAGATATGGATAACACTTTATCTGTTTTATTTTCAGTATTAACAGTAAAATCAATAGGAGGAAAGGAATTTTTTCCCTTAAAAGAAGGAGAATACCTTTGTTCATCCTCATTATTTTTATATCCTACCATTATATATCCATTATCTAATGGGCATTTATATTTTTGAGAATACAAATTTTTAAAAGGATATACTAAACATAATATAAATAAGTAATATTTCATTTTTCGGAATTTTTTAATTTTTAGTTTTCACTATAATAACTTGAAAGACAATCTGGAACATTACCAATCTACAGTTGGAATATTATTTACTATATCTATATAATCTAATGTATCTATTGTAAAACCATTTTTAATTATAATTTGTATAGAGCCTTTGGGCTTTATTATTGAATCTCCTACTTGGATTTTTTCTTCCCATTCATAATCGATAGGGATACTATCTTTGTCATAAACAATGAATATAGCTCTTCTTTTGTAATTATTGATACTTTTTCTTTTAATAATAGTTTTTATATCTCTTTCTCTAATTTTTGATAGTAATAGTTTATCATCATCTTCAATAGTTATAGGATTCAGATAAAAATACCATTGTAATAATGAAAACAATAGTATCACAATAAATACACACCAATAATAAAACTTCCTTAAATCTTTCATTTTCCTATCAATTTTGTTTTAGTTCTTGACCAAATTATCAATCATTTTCCTCGTAGTCCAATGTATCTATTTTAAAGTTATTTTTAATAATAAGTTTTAAAGAGCCCTTGGGTTTAATAATTGAATCTCCTATACTTATTTTCTCTTCCCAATTAACAACCAAAGGCAAACTATCTTGTTCATAAACTATATATAAAGCTCTTCTATTTTTAAAATCAAGACTTTTCCTCTTAATTGTAGATTTTATTTCTCTATTCCTTATTTTATCGTACGCAAATCTATTATCCTCTTCAATAGTTGTAGGATTTAGGTGAAAATACCATTGTAATAATGAAAACAATAGTATCATAATAAATGCACACCAATAATAAAACTTCCTTAAATCTTTCATCTTCCTATCAATTTTGTTTTAGTTCTTGACCAGATAATCTCTACATCTGCTGTCCACATCATAACCAGCTCATTTTGTGACACATATCAATTACCAATCATAAAAACAACTATTTAATATTGACTTTAACTTTATATCCCAATGTATTTTCTTTAATACCAATAGGAGTAGAATACTCTTTAGGCTGCCCGTCAAAACTTATGATAATAGTATCATTGTTTAATTTTAATTCTACAATATTATGCGCCTTACAAATGGTATCTTTAATATTATTCTTTTCTACAATTATATAGTCAGGAAAATCTTGATCCAATGTTCCTACTACATCTATCCATTTTATTGTAGAATTTTCCTGCTTTATTTCTTTTATAATTTTTGTTTTGGGCTCAAAACTTGGGAAGCAACTATAAATTATCATTGTCACCAGATATAATTTGATTATTTTCATCATACAGCTTCCTTTATATTTAGCTGTTTTTTAAGCTTTTCCATTAGATTAGGATATTTAGCCATCACCTCATCATACACTTTCTTTGCAATAGCTTTAGTCTTTGTTGAATATGTCTTGGTTTTCAGTGTTACTTTCTTATTTTTATTTTCTTTTTTCATTATTTTTTATTTTAATAATCTGAAAAACATCTGAACATTACCCAAAATTACTGAGCTGTTTTCCAATATCCAATTTCATCATTATCCCATTCGTCTATATTTATCTTTTCTTTGATTTGTTCAGGAATAAGATAACAATTATATTTAAAAATAGAATCTCCTTTATAGAGATAACATTTATTACTATTAGAGAGTTTATGCAGTCTATCTCCTATATCCGTTTTATCGTATAATTCTCGAGTGGCTTTTATGACAAATTTTATTTCTGGATATTTTGGGATATTATAAGGATCTCCTAATGGATATTTTTTCTCTTTTATTTTATTTATATCTTCTTTTGTTGCTGATAAATAAACACCCCAATTTCTTCCGATATTTTTAAACGATACTAATAAATCAAATTCCTCTTGAAGGTTTTTAGTATAAAATAATGTTTCTTCTGTTGTATCCTTTTTGCTGCATATATTTATTAAAATATTTATGCTTAATAATGCACTGATAATTATAATAAATGAACTTAATAAAGAGCATTTCATAATATTTTTTGATATTTTTTAATAATAAAAACAATACTTTGAGGACATTACCGAGTTAATTATAAATCTATTTATGAAAGTAAAGTCTCACAGATGCTTTATCTTTGGTTAGTTTCTTATTAATAGTTTTATGCAAAATACCACTTTTCATTATTATTGAACTATCTTCTATTTCACGAACAAAATATCTGACATTTAATGTATCTAAATTTAAAAATTTAAATGTTCCAAAATAATCTTCTATCCTTGCAATTTTTTCACCTTTTTTATCAAAAATTCCATTTTCATTAATAAACACTTCTTTATTTATTTTAATTTTTATAGTATCATTCTTACTTATATAAATAAGATTAGTAAATTTCCACTTTCCTAAGATCATTCTTTTGCGTTCTTCTGTTAATTTAACATAGGTATTCTTTCCTCCTATAAATTCTATATTTTTTTCTTTCTTTTTACAACTTAATAGAGATATTAATATAACCAATAGTTTAATTACTAGTAAAACTTTTCTGTTGCTGTGCTTTTTAAACATTAATTGGATCATATTTCTTTTCTTTTTTCATTGTTTTTAAATCTGGAATATTACCAAGTGTTACCGTTTTATCCATTCTTTTCCTTTCCAATACAATATGTTTCTGTTTTTAATATACACATTATCATAGAGAGGTTCAAATTCTAGTGTGCATCTTTCAAGACTTAGTAAATCTACTGTAATATAATTATAATCAGTATTGATATTTTCTTTAAAAATATTAAATAACATCCTCTCTTTATATATCTTTTTTCCTGTTAATTTTTTGGCTATACTGAGTTCTATTAAGTTAATATTATCCGTTTTCCATAAATACTCCGATTTAGACACCTTGATATTCAATTCATTAGCAATAATATTTTTTTTATTATTAAAATTCAGACTTAAACCCATATCTGGGAGATTGTGTGGAATATTTACATTTATATAAAGTGAATCTTGTGAATATTTCTTCTCCTGACGAATAGAATATGGTATTTTTTCTAAATGCTGGTCTTGGCTTACTAACTCTATTACATCATTAGAAAGCCTATTCCATTTTCCTTTTGAGGCATAATCACACTGCTCTATAACAGGAGAAAATGTAACCTCTGCTTTTTTCAGAATATAATGTCCATTTTTATGGATTTCTATTTGTGAGTAATTATTATCCTCGGATAATGCTTGGTATTTATATTTATTTTTTATGCTATAAATTCCTTCTATATTATCAATGGTTGTACAACCAATCAACTGAAACAGAGATATAAACAATACGATGTTTTTCATTTTTTACAATTTAATCGAATTTATGTGGGTAAATAAATTGGTACTAATAAAACAACCTTTCCGCTCCTAAAAAACACAAATTTATATTTATCTTTGCAGGAAACAAAGAACATGACAAAATTAAGCGTAAATATCAATAAAATAGCGACCCTCCGAAATTCCAGAG
>CAUQVP010000014.1:0-27214 GCA_963521545.1 uncultured Flavobacteriaceae bacterium
AACTATGAAGTTCCACAGAATTGGGATTTCTTTTTCTGCCGAGTTGAGGGAAAACCAGCTTCTGTAAGAGTGAATTTAGCCCTAAGACAGATAGCTCCAGTTGAGGGATATAAATACCGCTTGAACTTTCTCATTAAAATGCAAAACCCTACGCCAGAGGGCATGTCTTCTAATGAGGAATATCCTATTTTGTGTGATATAGAGGATGCTATCTCAGGGAAAGCAGAGCAGATGGGTGCCATCTCAGCAGGAGCTGTGAAATCAGGTGGAATTTTGGAACTTATCTATTATACCAATCTTTCTGAGGGGCTTTCAGAGGCTTGTATAGATGAGTTGGCTGCTTTTGAGGGGTATCAGTATAAGAGCTATTTCGACGAAGACCCAGAGTGGAAGGATTATTTCGAATTCCTATTCCCAGACCCATACTCTTACCAATCTATGCAAAATAGAAGAGTAGTGATGCAGTTAGAAGAAAATGGGGATAATCTAGATATTCCGCGAGAAATAGACCATTAGATTTATTTTGATAATGAACAGAGCCGAGCAGAATATGTGGAAAAAATAACAAGAAAAGGCTACAAAGTGGTTTCAGAAGATTTTATAGAAGAGGGAAATTCCCACCATTTTCAGCTGCATATCGTAAGACAAGATTGTCCACATGAAATAGATGAGATAGTCTGGGAACTGAAAGAACTAGCCGATAATTATGATGCCTACTATGACGGCTGGGAAAGCGTGATAGTAAAATAAAAAAAGTAAATATCAGAGCCAAGAGTTTTCTTGGCTTTATTTAAAAATAAATGATAAATGACTTACAATGCATTCTATAATGCGATGGTCTCTCTTCCTGAGAACCATGAAAACCGCGACCTTGAGGAATATTTGCTGGCATTGTTTTCTTTAGTGAAAAAGCATGAAAAAGAGCCTTTTTCGCCAGAGTTGTGCATTGAAATTATACAAAAAGCCTTTACCGAAACGCCTATGTCATTTGATGAAAAATGGCTTTCTGTCTGTGATGCTCCTGATGAAGGGAAAGGTATGGATTTCACTCAAAATGTTTTAATTTTCCAAATAGCTGAACTGCATAGAATGCGGGATAAGGAACTGCAAAATCCACAGAGATATTCAGGAATCAATTCCGAAACGGATAATTGGTGGTATAATTTTGACCCTTTTACTAATCTGGAATGTGGTGCAGAATGGTTTTTGGATAGTGCTGATAGTGAGGAGGATGATATTTCTGCTGACTGGGGATTTTTGGGAAAACTCCTTGAAATAGGGCGTGTTTATGAATAGATTTTTTATAATCAAATTCTAATCAGTCAATTTCCATAAAATACTTGAAAATAACCAAAAACAAAGGAGTAAATAATTTTTAAACTAAATTTAGACATTCAAACAATGAAAAATGTTTTAATAATAAACGGGCATCCAGATATGGTGCAGTGCTAATAAAACTGATAAAATATCCCTTTTCTGAAATAGAGAAGGGAATTTTTATAAGGTTTAATTGGGTAATTTGGAAAGCAGAAAATCTTTGAGAATAGGAAGGTGGCATTTCTCTATTTCCTTGGCAGCGGTGAGGAGGGTAAGAGTTTTTTTGTCATGAACAAGCTCCAAAAAGGCATCTACGGCGGTGTTTTGTTCCAGCTCGTTTTGGTAATCGTGGCTAAAAGAATCGAAATCCTGTGTCTGGTGATAGGTTTTCCGTAGAAGTGTGGAGGGAGCGATTTCTTTTGCCCAAAAATCAAAATCCAAATCATCTTTTTTGATGCTGCGAGGCCAAAGGCGGTCAGACAGCACGCGAAAGCCATCGGTTTCATCAGGGATTTCGTAAACTCTTTTTAGGTTGATAAGCATTTTAATTAAGTTTTTATTGGTAAAAATATGAATATTTAATTCTAAAACTCGCATTAACCAATTATTATTTTTAATTTTGTGAAACTTAAATTTAACTATGAAAAAAAGAGTCTTAATCAGCGTTTCGGACAAGAGTGGACTTACGGAATTCGCTCAGTTCTTAGAAAAAAACAATTACCAACTTATCTCCACAGGCGGAACTTTCAAACATCTGAAAGATGCAGGGCTTAGTCCTATTCAGATAGATGAGGTTACGAATTTCCCAGAAATGCTGGACGGCAGGGTAAAAACCCTTCACCCAAAAGTGCATGGAGGACTTCTCGCTGTGCGCGATAACAAAGAGCACATGGACACAGTAGCTGCACACGGAATAGAGCTGATAGACATGGTGGTGGTCAATCTTTACCCATTTTTCGAAAATGCAGGGAAAAATATTCCTTTGGATGAAAAGGTGGAGTTTATCGACATAGGAGGGCCGTCTATGCTTCGTTCGGCAGCAAAGAATTTTAAATCTGTGACGGTCATCACCAATGTGGAAGATTACGAGAAAGTAAAATCTGAAATAGAAACTTCGGGCGATACCACTTTGGAAACTCGTAAAACGCTTGCAGGGAAGGTGTTTAACCTTACTTCTGCCTATGATGCAGCCATTTCCAAAATGCTTTTGGAGGAGGAATATCCGCGGTATCTGAATGCTTCTTACAAGAAAGTTTCGGATTTACGATATGGCGAAAATCCGCACCAGTCTGCGGCTTATTATGTTTCAACAGTGGAAAATGGAGCGATGAAAGATTTTGAACAGCTGGGAGGAAAGGAGCTTTCGTTCAATAATCTTCGCGATATGGATTTGTGCTGGAAAGTAGTAAACGAATTCAAAAACGAAATGGCATGCTGTGCCGTAAAACACTCTACGCCGTGCGGTGTAGCCATCGGAAATACGGCGATGGAAACTTATACTAAAACCTTTGAGTGCGATCCTGTTTCTATCTTCGGAGGTATTGTGGCGATGAACTACAAGGTGGATGCTGCCACAGCGGAGGAACTTGGGAAGACTTTCCTTGAAATCGTGATGGCGGTAGATTTTGAGGAGAAAGCGCTGGAAATCCTTGGACAAAAGAAAAACCTTAGAATTATTAAAATCAAAAACCCTGTTTCGGACAAACAGACTTGGGTAAAAATAGATGGCGGACTGCTGGTGCAGGACTGCGACAATCAGTTCTCGGAGGAAATAAAAGCCGTAACCGAAAAACAGCCGACAGAGGAACAGAGAAAAGCCCTGCTCTTTGCACAACGAGTAGTGAAATATGTGAAATCCAATGCGATAGTAGTTTCTAACGGAACGCAGGCGCTGGGAATCGGCGGCGGACAGGTCAATAGAATCTGGGCGACACAGCAGGCGGTGGAAAGAGCCAAAGAGAAATTCAGCGGAGAGCTGGTTCTGGCTTCGGATGCCTTTTTCCCGTTCCGTGATGTGGTGGATTTCTGTGCTGAAAAAGACATAAAAGCCATCATCCAGCCAGGTGGAAGCATCAAGGATGAAGAAAGCATAGAGGCTGCCAATCAGCACGGCATCCCAATGTTGCTCACTGGAATGAGACATTTTTTACACTAAAAACATATTTTATAAATCTGAGAATTTTCATGTTCTCAGATTTTTGTTTTTTGCTATTATTCATTATCTATGCAGGAATAAGGTAGATTTAATTTTTTAAAGATGAAAAAAGCTGTATTTGTGTTTGTTTTGCTGTGTTTCCAGATGCTTTTCGGACAGAAAAAAGAGGTATTAAAAATAGAATGGCCGAAGGAATATGAATGGAAAGTGGTGGTTGATGAAAAAGATGGAGAAACCGATGTTATCCAAATGATACCCAAGAAAGAAAACGAAAATAATTGGAGTATTTTAGTAAATATAATGTCTTCTAAAAGTTTTATAACTATAAATGAAGATTTTATTAAAGGACTTTTTGAAAGCCAATCTCCTACAAAAGACCCATTAGCTAAACTTACGATTTTGGGAAAAAGTAATGAGAAAGAAAATGTATGGATAATTTTTAAAACAGAAGCTTCTTTTTCTACTAACAGCAATAGTCCTTTATCTCAAATCTGCTATTTGTTACAAAGCAAAAGCAGACTCAATAGTATTTGTATAATGAAGAAAGAAAACTCACTCTCCGAAGAATTCGTAAAAAAGTGGAGTAAAATTTTCAAAGAAAGTAAATTGATAAATGAATAAAATTTTAATAAAATGAAAAAACTAGTTTTTTTATGTTTGGTATTATTCTCAGGAATGTTTTTTGGGCAGGAAAGAAGACAAAATCTAAAAATACTTTGGCCAGAAGAATACCAATGGAAAATTATTTCTAATAATGAAAGTGACACAGAACACACAATAGAGCTCATCCCAGGAAAAGAAGAGCCTGATAAATGGACAATGCTCGGTATGATGAGCTCTTTTAAAAATACGATAATTCCCAATGTAGATGTTATTATAAAAATTTATGAGGAAGCTACCTTAAAAGAGTCTCCTCTTGCAAAACTCACGATTTTAGAAAAAAGCAAAGAAGGAGAGGGTATCTGGGTGCTTTTTAAGGTAGAAACACCATCTTTCCCTAATGACCCGAAACCAGAATCCCAGCTATGGTATGTGATTCAGGGAGAAAAAACGCTTCACAGTATGTTTATTGCAAAGAAAGAAAAAACACTTTCCAAAGAATTTATAAAAAAATGGAGCAAAGTTTTTAAAAGTGGAGAGTTTTTTTATGAGTATTCAGATAAAACACAATAGTTTATAGTATAAATCTAAAATAAAACTTAAATTTATAAAATGAAAAAGTTAATTTTTTTATGTTTAATGTTATTCTCAGGAATATTTTTTGGGCAGGAAATAGAGGAAACATTGGAAGTTCCTTGGCCAAAAGAACAAAAATGGAAACAGCTCTATGATAAAAAAGGATTAACCAGCCGATTAGTGGCATATATTCCAGATAAAGAGAACGAAAACAATTGGACTATAAAGGGAAGAATACTCTATCTGTACTATGCTGCAGAAAACGATGTGGCGGATGTCATAGATACTTATAAAGATACTTTTGAGAATAATGCTCCTAATGCCAAAATGAAAGTTTTGGAAATAAGCAGAAACAGAAAAACAGCGATTTTCAAAATAGAAAATATACGGGCAGAAAAGCTTCCACATAAGGTAGAATCAGAATTATATTATGTTTTTATGGGATATGATACGGTCTGTATAGTCTTTGTATCAGTGAAAGAAAAGAAGCTTTCCACAGCGTTTGTTAAAAAATGGTCAGAAATTTTCAAAAACAGCAAGTATTCTTACCGAGAAATAAAAGAAAAAAACGATGAATAAAGGTTTTTATAAAGCATTAAAATGAAAATTAGCCCTAAAAAGGCTAATTTTTTTATGAATATTTTCTTGTTTTTTATGATTTTTTTAACTTTGCACTCTCATTTCTTTAACAAGTGTAAAATGAAGGTCTTTCTATGACTTAAAAAACTCTTAAAAATTTAATAAAAAATTATAAATAAAATGAAATTAAGTAGATTAATTCCTGCTGTGGTGGTATCCGCGGGGTTGTTGTTCAACTCTTGTATCCGCGAAGAAGCACCCAATATGGAAGCTGACATTGAAAGTGTAACAATTGCTAATGCAGAGAGTTTGTTACAAACAGAACCTGTGGTAGAAGATAACACAGTTACTTTTAGAATTAAAGAATTTCCTGGAAATTATCTTTTTGCTCCAGAATTTAAACTATCAGATGGAGCAACAATCTCTCCTGCGAGTGGAACGATTATGGATTTTAGTGAGCCTCGTAAATATACTGTAACATCTCAAGATGGAGCATGGAAAAAAGAGTATATAGTTACTTTTGTAATAGATAATGAGACTATTATAAAAGGTTACTATCCATTTGAAAATGTGGATATTGTATCAAGAGGGAAATATCATGATTTCTATGAATTGATAGATGGAAATAAAGTGAAAGAATGGTCAAATGCTAATTCTGGATACTCTCTATCTCTTCTTTTTTCAGGACAGACACAAGAACCAACAGCATATCCTACTTATCAAATCAGTGATGGGTATAGAGGTAATGCGGTGAGATTAGTTACAAAAGATACAGGAGCTACAGGAAGAGGGTTTGGAAGTCCATTAGCCGCTGGAAACTTTTTCTTGGGAACTTTTAGTCTTAATGTATTTAGCCCTTTAAGTTCTACTAAATTTGGAATTCCTTATACAATTAAAAAAGCACCAAAATCTATTATTGGATATTATAGATATAAAGCTGGTGAAGATTTTCAAAATAATAGCGGTTCTTCAGCTCTGACCAAAGATACTTGGAATGCCTATGCTATATTATTTGAAAAAGCTGATAGAAATAACTATTTATTAGGAGACCATAACTTTGCTGATGCACGAATGGTAAGCGTAGCCAAACTAAAAGATGCAGACAGAAAAGAAGCAAGTGGATGGACAAAATTTGAATTTCCTTTTGAGCTTGTGAGTGGAAAATCTTTTGATCCTACTAAAGAGTATATGTTCACGATAGTCTTTACATCTAGTATAGAAGGAGATAAATTTAATGGTGCTGTAGGAAGTACATTGGATATTGATGAGGTTCAAATCATTACAGAATAAATAATTTAAACAAGAAATAATCTAATGAAAAAGATATTTTTAGCTGTTTTGGCTACTTTGGGTATTAGTTCTTTTGGCTTTGCCCAAGAAAATGAGAATGGAAATTTTTTCACAAGAGATATGGAATATCAGGTAAAGGCTAATTTCAGTATAGGAGGAAGCACTCCACTAGGTATTCCAAGGGAAATTAGAAAAATCAACCATTATAATCCTACTTTGGTTCTTGGGTTAGAGGCGGATGCTACTAAATGGGTATCTGATAATAAGAAATGGGGTGTCCGAGTGGGAATCCGTACCGAAGGGAAAGGAATGAAAACTGAGGCTGTTGTAAAAAATTATTATACTGAAGTAATAAAAGATAATGGTAAATTAAATGGCTACTTTACAGGATCTGTAGAAACAGAGGTTAAAAACACTTATGTAACCATGCCTGTATCAGTGGTTTATAAGGTTTCTCCGAGATGGAAACTCTATGGAGGTCTGTATGCTAGTATTTTAGTTGATAAAAATTTTAGCGGTTATGTTTCTGATGGATACCTTCGCCAAGATACACCTATTGGGACAAAAGTGATCTTTGAAAACGGAGGGAAAGCAAACTATAATTTTTCTAATGATTTGAGATTATTCCAATGGGGAGGGCAGTTAGGAGCAGAATGGCATCTGAACAAGCATTTCATTCTATTCCCAGAGCTGAACTACGGAATCAATGGAATATTTAAATCCGATTTCAATTCTATCAGTTTTGCATTGCATAATATTTATTTGAATTTAGGATTTGGATACAAATTTTAAGAATAAATAATCAAGAATTTTTTGGAGCAGTTGGAAAATATTTTCTAACTGCTTTTTATTTCATTATTTTTGCAAATAAAATCAAATTTGTATTACGCCCAAATCATACTTCCGCTCAATCTTTTAGGGACTTTCACTTACAAAGTTCCCGATGATTTGGTGGATTTTATGGAGGTGGGCAAGAGGGTGCTGGTTCCTTTCGGCGGCAAAAAGATTTATACAGGAATCGTTTCCGAAATTCATCAGAATGCTCCAGAAACCTTTAAGACAAAGGATATCATCAGTGTTTTGGACAATGTTCCTATCGTTCCGCAGGAGCAGTTGGATTTTTGGAGCTGGATGTCCGAATATTATCTCTGTAACATCGGCGAAATCTATCGTTTTGCTTTTCCGTCTTCACTGAAATTAGAAAGTGAAACTTACATAAAACTCAATGCCAGCCAGCAGGTGAATTTTGAAGATTTGGAGGCGAATGAAATCTATCTTATCCAAGCCTTGGAGGTTAAAAAAGTGCTTAATTTACAGGAGATAGAAGCCTTTATTCCCAAAAAAGAAATCATCAAAACCATCAATTCCCTCATAGACCAAAGGCTTATCACCATCGATGAAAAAATTACTGAAAAATACAAGATAAAAGAAGCTTCTTATCTAAAAATAAATGATGAGGTTTTGCAGGGAGAAAATCTCGCAAATACGCTTTCCCTATTGGATAGGGCTAAAAAGCAGAAGGAACTTTTTCTTTTGATTTTATCTGAACAAAAAAAGGTTGAAAATCAGCCTGTTAAAAAATCTGATATTTTTGAGAAAGGAAATTTTGGTTCATCTCATCTGAAACCGCTTTTGGATAAAAAAATCGTAGAAGAATATTTTTTAGAAGTTGATAGAATCCAGCGATACAGCGGAGAATTGGAAGAAATAGAAAAACTCACTCCACACCAGCGGGAAGCTAAAAATCAGATAGACCAAGCCTTTTCGGAGGGCAAAAATGTGCTTCTCCACGGTGTTACCTCCTCTGGGAAAACGCATGTTTATTTGGAAAAAATAGAAGACTGCATCAGAAGTGGGAAAAATGTTCTTTTCCTCGTTCCAGAAATTGCTCTTAATCAGCAGATTACCCAGCGATTGGAGAAAAAATATGGAAAGAATTTAGGGTTTTATAACAGCAAACTGAGTGATTTTGAGAAAGTAGAAGTTTGGCGAAAAATAAAAAACAACGAAATCAAAATCCTGATAGGAACCAGAAATTCGCTTTTCCTTCCTTTTCAGAATTTGGGTCTGATTATCGTAGATGAGGAGCACGACAGCGCCTACAAACAGAAAGATGCTTTTTTCTTTTTCAATGCGAAAGATGCAGCTTTGGTTTTGGCTAAATTTTATCAGGCGAATGTGATTTTGGGTTCTGCAACTCCTTCATTAGAAACATATTACAACGCTCGAAAAGACAAACTGTGCTATATTTATCTCGGAGAAAGATTTGGCGGCACGGCACTTCCTGTTTATGAATTGATAGATTTCAAATCAGCCATGGACATGAAAAGTGTGGTAGGAAATTTCTCTCAAAGAATGATAAGGGAAATCAGGCATCAGCTTGATAATCAGAAACAAATCATAGTCCTACACAATAGGCGAGGCTATGCCAATGTGTCGGAATGCAAGAGCTGCGGGCATGTTACCTACTGCGGAAACTGTGATGTGGTGATGACTTATCACAAGACCGAAGACCAGCTAAAATGCCACTACTGCGGTCAAAGAGCTTCTAAGCCTAAATTTTGCCCTAAATGTCATTCGGAAAACATCAGTATTCGCGGGATAGGAATCGAGCAGGTAGAGGAGGAACTGAATAAGATTTTTCCCAATAGCAGGATAGATCGAATGGATGTAGATTCCATGCGGAAGAAATTTGCTTACGAAAAACTTTACGAAAAAATAGAAAATGGCGAAACGGACATCATCATCGGTACACAGATGGTTTCCAAAGGTTTAGATTTTCCTAATATTGAGCTGATTGCCATTCCGAGGGCAGACTCACTACTTCATATTCAGGATTTTAGGATAGAGGAAAGAGCCTACCAGCTGATTACCCAAGTAGCAGGAAGAGCAGGACGGACTTCTGGGAATGGAAAAGTTCTGATACAGACTTACGACCCCCAAAAGCCTATTTTTCAGCTGATTAAAGAAAGTAAATCCGAGAAAATATATGAATATTTATTGGGAGAAAGGAAGAAGTTTCATTATCCGCCATTTACGAAACTTATTTTTATAGAGCTGAAACACAGACAGGAAGACAAGCTGGAAAGAGCGGCTAAATTCCTCGGATATATTCTGCGAAAGTATCTTCCAGGAGAATGTGTTTTAGGGCCAGAAATAGCACCTATCGGCAAGATAAATAATCTGTATCAGTTTCAGATTTTGCTAAAATTACCTCGTTCCAAAAAATACAGCGACTACAAAAAATTAGTAGCTATATCGTTAAAAGAATTCGATGGTATAGCCGCTTACAAAAGCATTAAGCTAAAAACCTATGTTGATTTTTAAGGAAAATTAACAAAATTTATAATGAAATATTCTTTAATTTGAACAATAATTATTAACTTTACTTGTTTTTAATATTGGCAATCGTCAATTAAACATCAAAAAAATGAATGCAATGAAAAAGTTTGTAAAGATAACGGCAGTTTCTACGATGCTGCTTCCACTGGGAGTTTGTGCGCAGAATAATCCACTTTTACCACCTGTATCAGCAGAGAGTATTGTGATAGAAACTCCACCTCCAACTCCTTTGACACCAGAGGAACAGTTGAACAGCAATATAGCCTCTATGTTTAATGACCCAGTGATGCGAAATGCGCAGTGGGGATTCGTGGTTTATGACCCAAAAAAGAAAAAAATCATCAATTCATATAACGAAAACGCCTCATTGATTCCTGCTTCCACTACGAAGTTATTGACCACAGAGGCAGCGATGACTTTGTTTGGTAAAGATTATCAATGGGTTACACAGTTAGAGCATTCTGGTTCTATTGATGAGCAAGGAATTCTAAACGGAAACCTATACATAGTAGGAAGTGGAGACCCTTCACTAGGAACGGGTAGGGCAGGAGCTTCTACCTATGGGGCTTTGGTAAGTGATTTTGTAAGGTCTGTAAAAGATTTAGGGATAAAACGAGTAAAAGGAGATATCGTTCTAAAAACAGCCGTTTTTAAAAGTAATAAAACCGTAGTTCTCCCAGCAAATATCGTTTGGAAAGGAAGTAGAGGTTATTTTGTACCGATGGGAAGTACCAATGATACAGACCCAAGACAAGAGAGACTTTTGGGAAGAAAAAATCCTGAGGATCAAAAATTTGTCTACCTATCGCCTTTTACCCAAGAAATGGTTTATACAGAGAATTTTGGAGGAATTGCTCTTTCAACAAAATTACCAGATACACCAGCGTATTTGGGTAACAATTTGAAAGCAAGTCTTGCTAAAAATGGAATCATTACAGAAGGGAAAGTGATCAACCAGTCTGAGCCAGAGCAAAATCTTTCTGAAGAAAGGAAAAAGATAATGGCATATCAGTCTCCAAAACTGGAAGATATGGTCTATTTTATCAACCAAACTAGTAACAACCACATGTCAGAAGCATTGCTGAAGACTACAGGTTTCTATAAATATGGAGACTTCTCTCTGGATACAGGAAGAACGATGATGAATAAACATCTTTCCAAGAAAATGTTTGATTTTCAAGGGTTTAACTATGCTGATGGAAGCGGGCTTTCTCGTTCTAATGTAGTGACGCCTATTTCTCAGGTTAAGTTTTTATCCTCTTTGATGGATGATAAGCATTTTGATTCTTATTTCAAATCTTTACCTATTGGTGGACAGACAGGAACTTTAAAATCAATGTTTAGAAATTCGGATTCCTTTGGGCAAGTTTTTGCTAAAACAGGAACTCTCAACAGGGTAAAAACATTGGCAGGATATATCAAAACTAAAAGCGGAAAACTTTTGACTTTTTCCCTTTTGATAAATAATTACAGTGGAAGTGTGGGGCAGGTAAAACAGAAGATGGAAAAAATCTTGGCTCCAATCATTGATTTCTAAAAAAAGAAAAATCCCTAATTCAAATCTGAATTAGGGATTTTTTTAGATGTTTTTTTATTTTAGAACTGCGATTGCACTTTCGTAATCTGGCTCTTGCTTGATTTCTGGAACTTGCTCTGTGTAAATGATTTTTCCGTTTTCATCTACGATGATTACAGCTCGGCTGCATAGTCCTTTCAGAGGTCCATCAGTTATTAATAATTGGTAATCATCAGAAAAACTTCCTCTGAAATCAGATAGGTTGATAACATTTTCTAAACCTTCCGCAGCACAGAATCTATTGAGCGCAAAAGGTAAATCTTTTGAAATGTTGATTACCACTGTGTTATTTAGAGATGAAGCCTCTTGGTTGAATTTTCTTACCGAAGCAGCACACACTCCTGTATCGATACTTGGAAAGATGTTGAGAACCACTCTTTTACCACTAAAATCAGATAAAGATTTTTCAGATAAATCGGCAGCTACGAGTGTAAAGTTTTTTGCGCTTTCGCCTACTTTTGGAAGCTCACCCATTGTATTGATGGGATTCCCTCCTAATGATATTTTTGCCATTTTTAAAAATTTTAGTTCGCTACAAAGATAGAAAAATAACTTATTTTATCAGCTCATTCCAGATTATTTCGGCTTGTTTTTCATAGCCAGGTTTTAGGAAATGAACACCGTCAGCATTGGCTTCTTTTCGCTGTAGAGCCTTTTGGAAATATCCTATTCCACCCATTTTGGTATGCAGATCAAGGAATGAAGTTTTGTTTTCAGCAGCAACTTCTTTTATCCAAGCAGCAATTTCTTTCACTTTTGCGGATTTTATTTTGTTATCCGTTGGAGAAATCAGAAGAATAGGGAAGCTGGGATTTTCAGCTCTCCAAGTGTTGATAAGCTTTTTAGCATTGTCTTTGAATTCCTGCTTTGTGATGTTGCTCAGGGATTCGTTGGTTCCCAGCGCGACAATCAGGACATCGATATTTAGAGATTTTAATTGTTTAGTTTGCAGAGAATATGTCAAGAAATCGGCATAAGTAGCACCATTTACACCTACCGTGTTGAAAACTACGCCGTTTTTAGCCGTGGATTTCAGGAACTGAAAACCATGCAGAATGTTTCCTTTTTTTCCATTCATATTGATGATGAATTCCTGAGTAGGATTTTTAAACTTAAAACTAGTGCTGTTTTCCGCGAATTGTCCTTTGCCTATGGGAGTGAGGTTTTCCTCAAACTGCTTGTCGTAGAGAATTTCTACATTTTCTACTTTTATGGTTTGTCCTGCCTTTGCATTTCGGACATTGTTGCCATTTAGCTGAACCAGTCGGGTAGTAATTACATTAAATTTAGCCGCGATTTCAGGGAAAGTATCGCCATTTTGAACTTGATAATTCAAAATCGTTTTCTTCGGTTTTATAAAGTTTTTCAGACTTTGAGAAGTTTTGAAAATAGTAAAATTTTCGCCTGTCAGAGCATTGTCATTAAAGATTTTCACTTCATCAAAGCTGTCTTTTGGGTCACTGAAATTGATTTCAATGAAAGAATTTCCGTTGTTTCCCATCACGAAGCCCAAAGCTCCCATTTGTGGATAAACATCCTGCTCATAGACCAGACGGAAAGTCTGCCAAGCCTGATTAGAATAAGCCGTGAAATCAATCGCTCCGTTTGAGTTTGCCAAAGGATACGGGAAAACCGTTCCCCGCCCTGCATTGCCGTATTTATTTTGGAGTTTTTTTCTTAAATATTCTGAAATATGTCCTGACTGAATGTGAGAATCTCCGATGAAAAGGATATTCGTAACGGATTCATTTTTATTGAGTTTATCATAGAAAGACGCCAAATTTTCTGCGTTTTCTATTTTCTGTGCTGATGCAAACACCGAAAAACCGAGATTTATCAACAAAATTTTTCTTATCATCTTTTTAGATTTTGGACAAATTTAGTTTTTTTATCATGATAACAAAAAAAGTAACTTAATTAAGTTACTTTTTTGTCCAATTGGTTATAGCTCTCTTTCTACATCCTTGTCGCCTCTTCCAGAGAGATTTACAAGCACCAGTTGATTTTTATTTTTAAATAATTTCATAGTGAGAGCCACCGCGTGGGAAGACTCTATCGCAGGAATAATCCCTTCCAAGCGAGATAAAACTTGAAAAGCTTCTATGGCTTCCTTGTCCGTTACTGAGAAATATTCAGCTCTTTTGGTGTCTTTCAGGAAGGCGTGCTGAGGGCTTATCCCTGGGTAATCCAATCCCGCTGCGATGGACTCTGATGCGATAGGCTCATTGTTTTCATCAGCCAAACAATAGGAGAAAGTTCCTTGGAAAACCATCGGCTTACCGTAGTTAAGCGTAGCCGCAGTATGGGAAATTTTGTCCTCTCCACCGCCCTCGGCACCGTATATTTTTACAGATTCATCATTTAAAAACCCTGAAAACAGCCCGATAGCATTAGAACCACCACCGACACAAGCGACAATGCTGTCTGGAAGGCGATTTTCCTTTTGTAAAATCTGCTGTCTTGCTTCATTTCCGATTACGCTTTGGAAATATCCCACGATTTTAGGATAAGGGTGCGGGCCTACATGAGAACCCAGCAGATAGTAAGACTCTGGATTTTCTATATAATATCCCAAAGCGCTATCCACCGCATCTTTCAAGGTTTTTGTACCTGAATCACATGAAACGACTTCCGCTCCTAAAAGTCTCATTCTTTTTACATTCAGGAGTTGTCTTTCAATGTCTATTGCTCCCATGAAGATTTTACAAGGAATGTTTAACAAAGCACAAGCCGTAGCTGTAGCCACACCATGCTGCCCAGCTCCTGTTTCTGCGATTACTTCTTTCGCTCCCATTTTCTTTGCTAAAAGAATCTGTCCAATGGCATTATTTATTTTATGAGAACCTGTATGGTTTAGGTCTTCTCTTTTGAGGTAAATTTTAGAGCCTACATAATCGCTGAGATTTTTCGCAAAGTAAAGAGATGTGGGTCTTCCCACGAAATCTTTTAAAATTTGAATAAATTCATTTTTAAAATCATCAGTTTTGGTAATTTCATCAAAGAAATTGCTCAATTTTTCTAATTGTCCTGCTAAAATAGGAGGCACGAAAGTTCCGCCATACTCACCATAATGACCATTGTAAGAAAGCATTTCTACTATTGGTTCTACATTGATTACTTCTTTTTGCCCTTGGGCGTTGTTTGTTGTTGTCATATTTTTATTATTTAAAATTATTATTCAATTATAAAAAATAAAAAGCCGTTAGGAAGTTCTCCTAACGGCTTTTGTATATTTTGATAAAAATAAAATCTTCTTTCTTTACAAATATAAAAAGTCGAGCTGAACACCCTCGTTTCTGAGACTGCCAACTTGCCACCATATATTATTTGTAAAGTTTATCATTTTATTTATTTTAATCACAAAGGATAATACCAGAGTTATTATTAAATTCTATCACTCCTCCATTGATAGGAAAAGTGTAGCAGTTGTTTCGCTGTGGTTCTGCTGTGAAAAACTTAGCGTAGTTCTGATTTTCTATTTTAGAAGTAATCAGTTTTACTTTGCCTGTTCTTAGAGAAGATACCACTGGGGCGTGGTCATTCAAAATATGAAATTCGCCCAATTCTCCAGGAAGTAGGATAGATTCCACTTCTCCTTCGAATACCACAAGCTCTGGTGTTAATATTTTAATGTTCATATTTATATCAGATTTGAAATTTGAAGTTTGAAATTTGAAATTGAATTTTCATCAATCTCAAATTTCAAATTCCAAATCGTTGAATAATTTATGCGTTTTCAGCAAGCATTTTTTCTCCTGCTTCTATAGCCTCCTCGATGGTTCCTTTAAGGTTGAAACAAGCTTCAGGCAAGTGGTCTAATTCACCATCGATGATCATATTAAATCCTTTGATAGTATCTTTGATATCCACTAATGCACCTGGAATACCTGTAAACTGCTCTGCTACATGGAATGGCTGAGAAAGGAATCTCTGAACTTTTCTTGCACGGTAAACTACCAATTTATCTTCTTCAGAAAGTTCTTCCATACCTAAGATAGCGATGATATCTTGAAGTGCTTTATATCTTTGT
Source organism: uncultured Flavobacteriaceae bacterium (assembly GCA_963521545.1). GTDB lineage: Bacteria > Bacteroidota > Bacteroidia > Flavobacteriales > Weeksellaceae > JABCPE02. The sequence goes on from CAUQVP010000014.1 coordinate 15,466, forward strand.
AGAATTTCTTTTACTCTTTGTGCGCAGTTATAGTGCTCTTCACCGATGATTTCTGGAGCCAAGATTCTAGAAGTAGAGTCTAGTGGATCCACTGCTGGGTAAATACCTAATGATGCGATCTTTCTTGAAAGTACCGTAGTAGCATCAAGGTGAGCAAAGGTAGTCGCTGGAGCAGGGTCTGTCAAGTCATCCGCAGGTACATATACCGCCTGTACAGATGTAATAGATCCATTTTTAGTAGAGGTAATTCTCTCCTGCATTGCACCCATTTCAGATGCCAATGTCGGCTGGTAACCTACCGCAGATGGCATACGCCCAAGAAGTGCAGACACCTCAGAACCTGCCTGAGTAAAACGGAAGATGTTATCCACGAAGAAAAGTACATCTCTACCTTGTCCAGTTTCACCACCATCACGGAAGTATTCAGCTAGAGTAAGTCCAGAAAGAGCAACTCTTGCTCTCGCTCCTGGTGGCTCATTCATCTGACCGAATACGAATGCTGCTTTAGAATCTTTCATTTGTTCTAAATCAACTTTGCTCAGATCCCAACCTCCATTTTCCATAGAGTGCATGAAATCTTCACCATATTTAATAATACCAGATTCCAACATCTCTCTCATCAAGTCGTTTCCTTCTCTGGTTCTTTCTCCTACACCTGCAAACACAGAAAGACCTCCGTGTCCTTTAGCGATATTGTTAATCAATTCCTGAATCAATACGGTTTTACCTACACCCGCACCTCCAAATAATCCGATTTTTCCTCCCTTAGCATAAGGCTCAATAAGGTCAATAACTTTGATACCTGTGAAAAGAACCTCTGCAGAAGTAGAAAGCTGTTCGAATTTAGGAGCTTCTCTGTGAATTGGTAAACCATTCTCTTTAGAAAGAGCAGTAATACCATCAATAGTATCACCTACCACATTGAATAATCTACCATTAATACCATCTCCTACTGGCATTGTAATCTGCTTACCTGTAGCTACTACTTCTTGACCTCTCTGAAGCCCGTCTGTAGCGTCCATAGCAATACATCTTACCATGTCTTCGCCAATATGTTGTTCAACCTCAAGAACGAGTTTCTCTCCATTATTTTTAACTACTTCAAGAGCGTCATAGATTTTTGGTAATTCTTCAACCTCTTGAAATACAACATCAATTACTGGACCGATGATTTGTGAAATCTTTCCTTTAATATGGTTTGCCATTTCTAAAATTTTTCTTGTTTGCAAATATAGTGAAAGTTTATAAAATAACATTGTTAAAAAAGAAGATTTTTATCATATTTGCGACAAATTTTTATCAATTGAAAATTATAAGAGATTTATCTGCTTACAAAAGCCCTGATTTTACTGCTGTTTCTATAGGAATGTTTGATGGTGTACATATTGGTCATCAGTCTGTTATCGGCCTTTTGAAAGAGATGGCAAAGGAAAAAAAACTAAAAACGGCTTTGTTGTCTTTTTGGCCACATCCGAGAAAAATTTTAAATCCAGAATTGGAAATCCACCTGCTGAATACTTTGGAAGAAAAAGAAACTCTTTTGGAAAAAGCAGGAGTGGAACTGCTTTTTTTGCAGGAATTTAGCGAGGATTTCAGAAATATGGCTGCAGAGGATTTTGTGAAAGAAATTTTGGTTAAAAAACTTCAGGCTAAATATATTGTAATAGGGCACGACCATAGTTTTGGAAAAGGAAAAAAAGGAAATTTTGAGCTGCTCCAAAGAATGGGAAATGAATTGGGTTTTGAAGTGGAACAGATAGAAGAAGTGAGCGTTGAAAATCAAGACATTAGCTCTACTAAAATAAGGCTGGCACTTTTGGAAAGCAGAATAAAGGAAGCCAATAGGGTGTTGGGATACTCTTATAATCTGTCTGGCGAAGTTATTCATGGTAAAAAATTAGGACGAAAAATAGGCTTCCCTACGGCAAATCTAAAAGTAGATTTTACGAAACTTCTTCCTAAAAAAGGCGCTTATATAGTGGAAGTGTGGCTTGATAATCAATTTTATAAAGGAATGCTCAGCATTGGAACAAATCCGACAGTCGGCGGAGAAAAACTCTCAGTAGAAGTATATATTTTGGATTTTGATAAAGATATTTACGGTAAAAAATTGACTATAAATTTCAGGGATTTTCTCCATGAAGAGATAAAATTTGACAACCTTGACCAGCTTATACAAAGACTGAATGAGGATAAAAAAATAACAGAAAATTATAATTTCTAAAAGAAAAAGCCGAAGGAAAACTTCGGCTCTTATATTTTATTAAAAATCCATTGTAAATGGTTCTTCCTCTTTGCTTTGAATTCCTAAAGTTTCATAAATATATTTAAAAGTAGACAGAAGAACAGGTTTTCCGCTGATAATAGCCACATCATGCTCGAAATGAGCCGAAGGTTTGTTATCCAAAGTCGTTACCGTCCAGCCGTCATCATGGAATTTTACTCTTTCCGTTCCTAAATTTATCATCGGTTCTATCGCTAAAACAATACCATCTTTTAGGACTTTTCCAGAGCCTTTTCTGCCATAGTTCGGCACTTGTGGTTCTTCGTGCATTTCTCTTCCTAATCCGTGTCCAACTAACTCACGCACAACGCCATAGCCCTCTTTCTCGCAGTAGGTCTGGATAGCATTAGAAATATCTCCTACACGCTTTCCGCGGATACATTGTTCGATGCCTTTGTATAAAGATTCTTTGGTAATTTTAAGGAGTTTTTTGGTTTCTTTTGCGACTTCTCCTACCTCAAAAGAATAGGCGTGGTCACCATAAAAACCATTCATATAAACGCCGCAATCCACAGACAAAACAGTTCCTTCCTCTATTGGCTTGTCATTGGGAATACCATGCACCACCTCTGAATTTGGAGAGATACAAAGCGAATTTGGGAAGCCATACATGCCTAAAAAAGCAGGTTTTCCGCCATGGTCCATAATGAAATCATGCGCCAATTTATCCAAATAAAGAGAAGTAATCCCAGGTTTGATTTCCTTTGCCAGCATACCCAAAGTCTTGGAAACCAGCTGAGCGCTTTCCCTCATCAATCGGAGTTCGTCTATTGTTTTTAACTGAATCATTTCTAAATTTTTACCAGAACCAACCTTTTTTTCTTTCTTTTTTCAATTTTGAATAGGCCTGAACTTCGCCATTTGAAATCCCAAATTCTATTTTTTGAGTGATGATTTCATAAACCTCGCCCCAGCCTGGGAAACCGCCTAGATTTCTGTCATCTATAAAAACATCTGCATCTATTTTTCTTGACTGTGTGTCTCCATCGAAAATTTCCCCTTCGTAGCTAGAATTTACAGAATAAAACTCTATTCCATTTTTTTTGCAGAATTCTACAGCCTCCTCCAAAGCCTCTCCACTTCGGTAAGTCCAAAGAATGAGCCTGTATCCGTTCGCCTGAAGCTGTCTCAGCGTTTCAAATGCAAAAGGCTGAGCTCTCCCAATGCTAGGATAGGCGTCTTCCACAATGGTTCCATCAAAATCTATTGCTAATTTTTTGTTATTTAGTTTCATATTAACTTTATTTTATTTCCAAAGAATAAGTTCTTCTTCTTTTATGATTTGTCGGGTGATAATCTTGCCAAAGAGCCTGAATACTTGCGTTTTCCTCTAATTCTGGATTGGTTTCCAAAAACTTTACGCCTTTCTTTTTAAAAGTTTCATAGATTTCTTTAAAAATAATCGCTGTTATGCCTCGTTTTTGGTATTGTGGGTGAATACCAATCAAATAGAAATTCGCTCTGTCATTTTTCTTTCCAGCGTTCAGCAGATACCACCAGCCGAAAGGAAAAAGTTTTCCTTTAGCCTTTTGTAAAGCCTTGGAATAAGAAGGCATAGTAATGGCAAAAGAAATCAAACTACCGTATTTGTCTTTGATGCAGACAATGTAGTCTTTATCTATGAATTTAAAATATTTTTCTTTATAATGTTTAATTTGTTCCTGAGTAATTGGTGTATAGGTGGAAAGATGCTTATAAGTGTCATCTAAGAGCTTAAACATCGGTTCTACCAATGGGAGAATGTCTTTTTTTGATTTGAATTTTACGAGTTCCAATTCGTATTTTTCAGCGATAAGGTTGCTGAATTTTTCCACCTTGTCAGGCAGGGTGTCAGGGAAATTGATTTCAAATTCCACCCATTCTTTTTCTTTGACTAAACCAAGTTGCTCCATATGTTTAGGATAATAATCATAATTATAAATCCCAATCATGGTTGCCAATTTGTCAAAACCTTTGGTAAGCATTCCTGCTTTGTCCAAATTTGTAAAACCCATCGGTCCTTCTATTTTAGAAATTCCTTTGGATTTAGCGTATTCTATTGCGGTGTCTATCAGTGCTTTAGAAACTTCTATGTCGTCTATAAAATCCAGCCAGCCGAATCTTACCTTTCGGATTCCGAGGTCTTTTTCCTCTTTGTGGTTTATCATTACAGCTATCCTTCCTACGATATTTTCGCCTTTATAAGCCAGAAACTGAGCTGCTTCAGAATATTGTAGGGCAGGATTTTCTTCTTTCACCCAAATACTTTTTTCTTCATTGATGAGTGGCGGTACATAGTAGGGATTTCCCTTGTACAACTCCATTGGAAACTTTATAAAAAGCTCCAAATCAGATGAATTAAGTACTTGTTTTACTTTTATATCAGACATTCTCTTTCGTAATTATTCTGCAAAAATAAGATTATTTATTTTTCTATAACGAATATAGACCGAAAATTATGACAAAATGTGCTTTGGCATAGTTTTTATATTAAAATAAATTCAATATAAAAATAATATAATGACAATTTATTTAATTTTAGGTGCAATTTTTTTGGCGAGTATGTTTGTTCAAAATAAACTAAAGTCAAAATTTGCTCATTATTCAAATGTAAGATTACAAAACGGAATGTCTGGGAAAGAAATCGCTGAAAAAATGCTGGCGGACAATGGTATCCACGATGTGAAGGTAATTTCCGTAGCAGGACAGCTCACAGACCACTATAACCCAATGGATAAAACAGTAAACCTCTCTGATGTGGTTTATAACGAAAGAAATGCAGCCGCTGCGGCCGTAGCAGCCCATGAATGCGGACATGCCGTGCAGCATGCTGTGGGATATTCCATGCTGCAGCTTCGTTCCAGATTAGTTCCTATTGTGAATATTAGTTCGCACTTGGTTCAGTTTGTGATGATGGCTGGTGTTGCCATGCTGGCAGCTCAGATGGCTTTGGGAAAAACAGTTTTGCTGATAGGAGTTTTGCTATTTGCGATGACTACGCTGTTTGCTTTCGTAACTCTTCCTGTGGAATATGATGCCAGTAATCGTGCATTGGCGTGGCTGAAACAGACAGGAACAGTAACTCCGCAAGAAATGGAAGGAGCAGAAGACAGCCTGAAATGGGCAGCGAGAACCTATTTAGTGGCGGCACTAGGCTCTTTGGCTCAGCTTTTATATTACGCTTCTATGCTTTTAGGAGGCAGTCGAAGAGAGGAATAATTTTTTAGATAAATTTAAATGTAACTTGATACATCTCGGATAAAATATCTGAGATGTTTTCTTTTTGTGAAGTTTTGATAAATGCTTTGATAGAGCATGTTTCCTGCGTATCAAAATTTACAACTCGTGCATCGAATTTGTTTAGCAATGAGAAAATTACATTCTGCTGAGAAAAATTAAATTGGATTTCTATTTCAGTTTCTAATTCTTTTGTGATGATTTTGGCTTCTTCCAGAGTTGCTTTTGCGCTTTCTTTATAGGTTTTTACGAGTCCTCCAACGCCCAGTTTGGTGCCTCCGAAATATCTTACAATAATCAATAAAACATTGGTAACATCGTGCGCAAGTAGCTGATTATAAATAGGCAGTCCTGCACTTCCCGAAGGCTCTCCATCATCATTGATACGGTAGTTTTCCCCATTCAGCCCCAGCCGAAAAGCATAGCAGTGGTGGGTAGCTTTTGGGTGTAACTCCTTGATTTTGCTTAGTTTTTCTTTATAATCATTTTCAGAAAGAATAGGATAAGCAAAACCGATAAATTTGCTTCCTTTTTCCTTAACTAAAACATTATCAATGGGTTTCTCTATAGTTTGATATTCGTATTTCATTTACTGATTTTGAAAATGATAGAGCGTATTGTCTCGCAATTTACTGATTTTATTTGGTTTTGGGCTAAAAAAAGGCGCTTTGGTTCCATTTGTTAAACTTAAATTATTGGCTTTAATGACAAAAGCTTCGTCCCAAATTCCAGCATTGATAAACTGCTGTAAAGTAAAACTTCCACCTTCCACAATTACCGATTGTATCTGCTCTTCCCACAGTTTTTCCAGAAGATTTTTTATGAAGTTTTTTCTTTCTATTTTTATGAATTTTACGTTTTTTTTCTCCTCGTTTTTGATTGAATTAAAAACCAAAGTAGGCGCATCATCATTATAGATATTGAAACTCTGCGGAACTTCTAATTCCAAATCAATCAAAATTCGTACAGGATTTTTCCCAAAAACTTCCCTTGTAGTCAGGTTGGGATTGTCATTTAGCACTGTGTTTTTCCCAACTAAAATAGCGTGTTCATCGGCTCTCAACTGGTGCGCCCATTGTTTGGCTAATGAGTTGCTGACCGCTGTTGGTTTAAAGTCTTTATCCAAAAATCCATCCTCTGATTCAGCCCATTTTAGGATGATATAAGGTCTTTTCTTTTGATGAAAAGTGAAAAATCTTTTGTTAAGTTCTCTGCATTCATTCTCTAAAACTCCTGAAACTACCGCTATTCCCGAATCTTCTAAGATTTTTTTTCCTTTTCCATTTACTTTTTCGTGAGAGTCCAGAGTTCCTATTACAACTTTTTGGAATTCAATTTCTTTTAGTTTTAGGGCGCACGGCGGCGTTTTTCCGAAATGAGCGCACGGCTCCAAAGAAACATAAATGGTGGAGTCTTTCAGTAAAGTTTTATCTTGAACAGAGTCTATTGCATTTATTTCTGCATGAGGCATTCCTGCTTTTTGGTGGTATCCTTCACCTATTATTTTCCCATTATGGACGATGATAGCGCCGACCATAGGGTTAGGATAGGTTTTTCCGACAGCTTTTTTGGCGAGTTCTACACATCGCCTCATGTAGATTTTATCTTGCATTTTTAGGTTTTGTCTAAAACTTAATATTCTCCCAAAATTGGAAGAATATTAAGAATTTGTTTAAAAAAATTATTCGCCAGTGATAAGCTTATGAAGGCTCTGTTTTAGGCTTTCTATCAGAACTTTTTTCTCATCTATTTTATCATAAGTATCTTTTAGCAGAGGATTTTCTCGCGAAGGGTTATTAAAGAAGTTGATATTGTTCTCTAATTTCACTACTTCCGCCTCTAAATCAGTTATTTGGCTCTTGATTTTTCTAGCTTTGTCAGTGAGCTGAGCTTCTGTAAGATTTTCTTCTTTCAGGTCAAACACATTGATTTTGTTTAATTTAAGTTTTTCTTTCAGAACTTTATTAAACTCATTGTTGATGCTCATTTTATTTCTTGGAACTTTACCAATGCTGTCCCAAGAGCTCTTGATTTGCTCTATTTTTTCTACGCTTCCTTCCTCATCATTTATTTGCTTTAATTCCTCGAGCAAAGCTTTCTTTTGATGGTAATTTTGTTTCCAGTCATCCGTTGTAGAAGTGTTTTTCTCACGGAAATTATTAAAGAATGTATTACAAGCATCACGGAAATCATTCCAAACTTTATTTGCTTGATTTTTAGGAACATGTCCTATGTTTTTCCAGTCTTCTTGTAACTTTTTAAACAAAGGCACGGCAGTATCCCAATCCTCAGAATGCATATTGTCCTGCGCGATAGAAATCAGTTTTTGTTTTTCCTCTAAATTGACATGCTGTGAGTTTTTTAGATTTTTATAAAAATCATTTTTCTTAGCATTAAAGGCTCTAAGCGCAGTTTTGAACTCCGTCCAATTTTCGTTGGATAGTTTTTTAGGAACATTGCCCAGTTTCAAAAACTCGCTGCGAAGCTGTTCCACTTGTTTTATCGCTTGTTGCCAGTAGTTATGAGTAACAGCCTCTTTCGAAGAAGCGAAATCTTTTAGTTTTGCGATGATTTCATTTTTCTTTTCCAAAGCCTTTTGCTGTTCCACTTCTATTTGAGCCAGAAGTTCGGATTTTCTCTCGTGAATTTTATTAGAAATTTCTTTGAAAACTTCCCAAGTGCTGTCACGAAACTCTTCCGCCACAGGTTCGGCTTCTTCTTTCCAAAGTCTGTGCAGATATTGCAGCTCATTGAGGGCTTTTTGGACAGAAACTTCATTTATCAGTTCCTCTGCACGAGCGATGATGCTTTTTCTCTTTTCTAAATTGTGTGCGTATTCCTGCTCGCGGTATTCTTTATTTAAATCCAGCATTTGGTAAAACTGATTCAAATGATGGAAGTAATTGTGATTCAGGTTCTTAAATTCAGATTTTGCAACTGCTCCAGCATTTGCCCATTCTTCTTTTATTTCTCTGATTGCACGGAAAAGATTGGTGTTAGGCTCAGTATTGATGTAGAGATTTTTGAGTTTTTCTATGATTTGGTTTCTCTTTTCCAAATTTTCTTGGTGTTCCTTTTCTTGATTTTTGTTAAAGGCATCCAGTTTTTCCTTGAAAATACTCACCAAAGCTGAATATTTGGACTGCTCAGGATGTTCGTAAGAGAAATCTTCCATATCATTCCCTTCCTCTACGAAATCGTGTTTTTTATCAGCGATTTCTTCTTGAATAAGGTGATAAGCCTTGTCTTTTAACTGATTGAATTTTTTAGCATGAGCTCCCGCATCTGGCTTGTTTACAATGCTTTCCATTTCAGACAAAAGTTCTTTCACAGAGAGCGTGTCCAGAGCTGTCTGCTCACTTTCTTCTATTTCTTCGTAAGAATTGATATCTAGAAATTCTTCGTTTTTGTTTTCCATTTCTTTACTCATTACAATCAGTTTTTGTTTAATACTAAGCTCTAATTTTGAGGATTAAAAAATGCCTCAACATTTCAAGGCACTAAATTAAAGGTTTTTTACTTAAAATTCCAAATTTCCCATGCTTTTTCTGCTTGTTGTTCCAGCATAAGAAGTCCGTTCATCGTTTCAGCTCCCATTTCATGAGCTTTTCTAAGGAACTGAGTCTGAGGAGGATTGTAGATTAAATCTATGACCACATGCTGAAAAGAAATCCCACCGAAAGGAAAGGGAAGGTTCTGCTCCACATTAGGGAAAGTGCCTACTGGCGTGCATTGGATGATGATTTTATGCTCTTTTACGATTTCCTCCGAAAGGTTTTCAAAATTAAGTTCGGTTTTCCTTGAAACTATTTGATAATCAATATTGTATTTGTCAAAAATATATTTCACAGCCTTTGCGGCTCCTCCGTTTCCTAAAATCAGAGCCTTTTCTGATAGGATTTTTGGGTAAGTCAATAAGGATTTTTCAAAACCGAAAACATCGGTATTGTACCCAGTTTTCTTTCCATTTTTGATTAAAATACAATTGACTGCGCCTATTTTTTCGGCTTCATCACTGAGTTCATCTAAAAAAGGAATCACCTGTTCTTTGTAGGGAATGGTGACATTCAGTCCTCTGAGATTGCCTATGTTAAAGATTTTTTCTACTTCCTCAATCTGCTGGATATCAAATAAATCGTAAGAATAATCTGGTAGAGATAACTGATGGAATTTCTGTTCAAAATATTTTTTTGAAAACGAATAGGAAATATTTCTTCCGATAAGCCCAAATTTCACCATTTTTATTCGCTTTAAAACTAATATGATGACAAATGATGTCTATTCACTTTGGAGAAAATCCAAGAAACCATCAGTCCAAATAAAAATGCTGATGATATGACAATCAGGTAGTTATATAAAGTTATTTTCACAGGGAAAGGTAAATCCAAGCCTACCGATGCCTTGAAAAAGCCTGTCTGTATCTGCAAAATACAAACTAAAGTTCCTAGTATCAGCCCAAAGAAAACGCCTAAACAAACAATCAGCGCGCCTGTATAAAAATAGGTTTTTCTTAGCTGTGAAAATGTAAAACCTAACGAAATCAGTGATTTAGCTTGTTGTTTTTTGTCCAATTGCAGGATGATGATTGCGCCGGCGAGATTGAATGTCGTGATGAAAATCACCAAAATAAAAATCAGATAAATAATCAGTTTTTCGGTGTTTATCATTTTCCAAAACGCTTCGTTTTCCTCCATTTGTGTGTTGATGTAGATGCTGTCATCAACCAAATTTTTCAGCAGAGTTCTTTTTACTGCATCGGCTTGTTCGGGATTATTTAGCTTTATAGCGATTTGATAAGCCGAATTTTTCGGAAGATTGAGCAGTCTTTGAGTAAGCTCTATCGGAGCAATGATATAGTTGTTAAGTTGTTCATTTTCAGCGAAAATACCTGTTACGAATATAGGTTCTTTGTTGAAGATATCTTCTTCTTTATTGATGAGTCCTTCTCCTGCTTTTGGGATGAAAATAGTGGCAGTTGTATTGTCATCATCTCCACCAATGGGAATGCCAAGCCTGTTGTTTAGAAGTCCTTCTACTATGACCTCATTTTGGTATTGAAAGGAAGGATACTCTCCATATATGATGGATTTTTGGATGGGATTTATCTGTGTATAGACAGAATCAACTCCCTTTAAATAGGCGATTTCTCCGTTTTCATTGTAGTTGAGATAAATTTTTTCCTCAATTACTTTTGAAAAGGCTTTTATTTCAGGCTCTTTTTCTAATACAGAAATGATTTCTTCGGGATTTTTTAGTAGTTTCCCTTCTTTGCTTTTTATGGTTAAATCCGCATGGATATTGTTAATCAGTTCTTTATTAAGTTCCTCCAATCCAGAAAAAATAGAAATCACTATAAACATCGCCATTACTGCAATAGTCATAGCAGTAGCGGCCAATCCTGTGATAAAGGACACAGCTTGACTGCCTTTTTTGGAAACTATGTATCGAAGGGCGATGTAGAAAGGAGTGTTCATTTTACAGAATAGGGTTGTCTCCTAGACCTTTAAGTTCTCGTTCTAGTTTTTCTACATCATCTAGGGAAGTGTCCAGATAAAAATTGAGCTGAGGGATGGCTCTTACTTGTTTCGCCATTTTTTGCCCAATGAAATTTCTGTAATATGATTTGTTTTCCTCGATTTCTTTCATCACGGCATCTCTGAAATCTTGTGGGAAGATGCTTAGATAAACTTTGGCTATTCCTAGGTCAGCAGTGACTTTTACATCAGATACGCTTACCAATAGGCTTTGTTTGCTGTCTGATGACTGCTTTCTAAAAAGTTCCGCTAGGTCTTCTTGTATGATTTGTGCTACTTTTCTTTGTCTGTTACTTTCCATATCCTGCAAAGATAATATTTATTTAATCTATTGGATGTAATTTATGAAAAAAAACTTGCTTTTAATAAATAAATTTTTACTTTTGTGCAAATTAAAAAATGCATTTATGAGTTTTATTAAAGAATTTAAAGAATTTGCCATTAAAGGAAATGTGGTAGATATGGCGGTAGGGGTGATTATTGGAGGAGCTTTTGGTAAGATAGTGAGCTCTTTTATAGAAGATGTTATCACGCCTCTTCTTCTTACTCCAGCTTTAGAAGCTGCTAATTTGAAAAATATTGAAGAACTGACTCTTTTTGGAGGGGTTAAGTATGGAATGTTTCTTTCAGCGGTAATTAATTTTGTTATCATTGCTTTTATCTTATTCATGATGATAAAGGGAATTAATAAACTTAAAAATGAAAAACCAGCTGA
>CAUQVP010000015.1:0-25066 GCA_963521545.1 uncultured Flavobacteriaceae bacterium
AATGGGAAATTGGGCAGATTGGTTTGGATTTCAGTGGGTTGTAGAAGTGTTTTTTTCCCTTCAAAAAATAGATTTCCTTTGGCTAAATTTCCCTTGCCATCAGTTACAAAAATCTCTTCTCCCGCCTTCATCCTTAGGACTTTAGAGATATGCTGTTGTTCTTCTTCGTGTATTGTTACAGCGTTTCCTGTGATTTCTCCATGGAATAATTTCATGCTTTCTATTGTTATTAGAAGCAAAAATATTAAATTATAACAAAAAATAAAAGTAAAAAAAATATCAAAAAATTTGTTAAAACGAAAAAAAAAGTATACCTTTGTCCCAGTAAAAATTTAATAATTGTTTAACTAAAAATCGTTTTAAAAATGAAAAAACTAGTATTCGCTCTAGGAGCAGTAGCAATGTTATCAATGGTTTCTTGTGGTAAAAAAGAAACTCCAGCTGAAAAACCAGCAACAGAAGCAGCAGCAGATTCAACTGCTCAAGAAGCTGCTGAACCAGCTGCAGAAGAAAAAGCTGCAGAAGGTGTAGCAGGTGCTTTGTCTGAAGTTCCAAAATTCAGCAACGAAGAAACTCAAAAATTTGCTGAAGAGTACGCTGCTTACTACAAAGAAGTATTAGAAGCTTCTAAAGCTAAAGATGCTGCTAAAATCGCTGAGCTTGGACAAAAAGGTCAAGATTTAGCTAAATCTGCACAAGAAAAAATGACAAAAATGTCTGCAGAAGATGCAAAAGTATGGGGTGAGTGGGCTCAAAAAATCGCTACTGAAGTAGCTGCTGCTGCTCAAGCACAATAATTTAGCATTTTTGTTAAAAAATAAGGAGCTTTATTTCATAATAAAGCTCTTTTTATTTTCAGAAAATTTTTATTTTTTAGAAATCATATCTAGATGTAGCTGTGGTTCTCAGGTCAGTAAATTCGCCTCGTTCATATTTCAGCTGAGCTACCATAGCAATCATAGCGGCGTTGTCCGTAGTGTATTCGAATTTTGGGATGAAAATATTCCAGCCTTGTTTTTCTGCATTGCTCTGCATTGCTTTTCTTAATTCTGAGTTTGCAGAAACTCCGCCAGCAATCGCCACTTCTTTAATTCCTAAATCTTTCACGGCTTTTTGCAGCTTATTCATCAAGGTATCAATGATAGTTTTCTGAACAGAAGCACACAAATCAGATAGATTTTCTGTAATGAAATTAGGATTTTTCTGTAATTCTTTTTGGACAAAATACAAAACAGAAGTTTTAATACCGCTGAAAGAATAATCATATCCTTCTAATTTGGGTTTCCCAAAAGTGAAAGCATCAGGATTTCCGTCTTGGGCGAGTTTATCAATAATCGCTCCCGCAGGATAGTCCAGCCCGAATATTTTCCCAATCTTGTCAAAAGCTTCTCCTGCTGCATCGTCTATGGTTTTCCCGATGATTTCCATATCGAAATAATCTTTCACCAAAACAATCATCGTGTGTCCGCCGCTTACCGTGAGACACAGAAACGGAAACTGTGGAGGAGTGGGATTGGCATCGTTTATAAAATGAGCCAAAATATGCGCTTGGAGATGATTGACCTCTATCAATGGAATATCCAAAGACATTGCCAAAGACTTTGCAAAGGAAGTTCCTACCAAAAGTGAACCCAAAAGCCCAGGTCCTCGTGTAAAACCTATTGCAGAAATCTCATTTTGTTGTATCTTTGCTTCTGCAAGTGATTTTTGAACTACAGGGATGATGTTCTGCTGATGAGCACGGGAAGCCAGCTCAGGAACTACACCGCCATATTCATTATGAATAGTCTGCGTATTAGCAATATTAGAGAGGATTTTTCGTTCCCTAATTACCGCAGCGGAGGTGTCATCACAGGAGGATTCTATCCCTAAAATAATAGGTGCATTCATAATGGCAAATATAGATAAAAATATAGATAACAACGAAATCGGAGAAGAAAACAACAAATCCTCGATAAAAAATGTAAAAGAAAAGGTAAAAAAACTTTCATGGTGGGCAAAGCTATTTTTGTTCTGCTTTTTTAGTTTTATATTTTTGGTTGTTTCACTGCTGATAGCTATCAATATCCCTTCGGTAAAGGATAAACTCGCAAAGGAAGCTATCGGTTTTCTAAATAAGGAATTTAAAACCACATTCAGTGCTGAAAATGTGGAAATTAACTTTTTAGGAGATGTGGTTATCAATGGCGTTTCTGCAAAAGACCATCATGATTTTGAATTTTTGAAGGCAAAAAAACTTACAGCACATTCGGACTGGTTTGCTATAGCTTTTAATTCCAGAGATTTAAAATTCCAAAAAATAAGTCTGGAAGAACCTGATTTAAAGGTGATTACTTATAAAGGCGAGGAGCAGGATAATTTTACCAAGTATATTGAAAAATTTGACACTCCAAAAGACCCTACTAAACCACCAGCTAAATTTACGACCAGAATAGAAATTATTAATGGAAAAGTTTCTATTGTCAATAAAAATCTAGGAGAGGACGGCAACTGGCTGAAAGCAGAGAATTTTAATGCCTATGTTTCTGATTTAAAAACCAATGGCCCAAATGTCACTTTGAAGCTTAATAAATTTTCTTTCGTTACCGAACGATGGGGCAAAAAACATAAGCTGGAAGCGCTTTCAGGAGATGTTACAGTGACAAATGAAAAACTGGAACTGAAAGATTTGATTTTCCATACAGACCATTCACTCTTGCAGGGTGATTTGGTTTTTAATCTTGATAAAAAGACAGGTTGGAAAGATTTTAACAATAAAGTGGTGTGGGATATGAACCTCAAAAGAGGCAGCTATCTCCATGGATATGATATCAGCTATTTCGTGAAAAACTGGGATAATTACCAGAAATACCAGCTTTTCGGGAAGATGGATGGAACGCTGAATGATTTTGTCCTTAAAAACTTTTTGATAAAAGTAAAAGATAATGAAATCCAAACTTCAGAAATTAGATTGGCTAAACTGATGGAGGGGAATTTCAATATTAAAAGTAATCAAATTTCTGCAGCCTTCACTTATAAAGGACTGAAAGAATCTTTGCCGACTTTCATTGCGAAAAAAATGGGCGGTGTGGCTGATGATTTTGGGCGTATAAAATATAATGGATTCGCAGACCTCAATAAAGACCGAGTGGCCGCGAAGGGGAATTTGATTACAGGAATAGGGCAGGCGCAGATTGATAATTTTGTCCTTAGAAATTACTCTTCTAAAATGCCTGAATATAGCGGAAATCTGACTTTAAAAGATCTGAATACAACGATTTTAACGAAAAATAAGCAGGTTGGGCTGGTTTCTGGAAAATTCAATGTTCAGGGTAAAGGCTTTGATATCAATACTTTATCTCTAAATACAAAATCCCAGATTTCAAAAATAGAACTCATGGGGAAAACATTGAACAATATTTCTCTGGATGGGGAGCTTGCGCAAAAGCAGTTTAAAGGGATAATCAACATCAATGACACGCAGGCTAGAGGCGTGGTAAATGGTAAAATAGATTTCAGCAAACCGAGACTTTCTGCTGATGTGGATGCGAAGATAGACCATCTCAATTTGGCTTATTTCGGGGCTTCAGGTTCGGGAACGAATACATTTAGAGGAGATGTGAAGGGAAAAGTTTCGATGACCAATATTAACGATTTAGACCTTGATGCAACGATAAATAATGTAGTTTTGGGTGGAAATAAATCCATTTCTATCCCGAATGGAGCCGTGAAAGTGGCTATGGAAGGCGGAAATAGAGTGATAGAGGTGGATATGCCAGATGCTGTGAAGGGTAAAATTTCGGGTAAATTTAATCTAGAAGACATCGGAGGAATGTTCCAAGAGGGAGCCAATAGACTTTTGGCAGGAAATAAAGTAAAAAAATATTACAAAGGTCAAAGTTTTACGATGGATATCGATGTTCATCAGAAATTGATAGATTATTTTGAGCCTAATATTTCTATTGCAGATGGAGCAAAAATTACAGGAAGTTTTGATGGAAATACTGACCATCTGAAACTGAATCTGGATGCTCCTTCCTTTAAATATGTTATGGAAAAAGAGGTGGAAATCTCTGAAGCAGAAAGGCTTTTGGCAAAAGTTAATCCAGACTATGAAGTTCGTGAAGGAGTAGAAAGAGACAGTATCATGGCACGAAATATAGCCTTGAGAATAGATACCTCTAATCCTGAGGACTATTGGTCAGCCAATGTGGAAAGGACTGAATACCAAGGAAGTGTATTAAAGGATATCAACATAAAGGCTCAAAATAAGGATAATCAAAAGCTAAACATCTTAGCAAGTCTAAAAGTAGGGACATTGGAAAAAGAAAAAAAGAACCAATGGACGCCTTATGCAGCTGATATAGAGCAATCTATGAGTGCTAACGGGGATTATGTAGTGAAATTTTCGCCTACAGAACTTAAGTTGAGTAATTTTATCTGGATGGTGGATACATCACCAGAGCTTGACCATTCCATCGTTTATAGGAAAAAAACTAAAGATTTTCAAATCAAAAACTTGAGATTGTATTCTGATGACAGCGAAATTCTTGTCAATGGAATTTTTAAAAACGGAAAGGATTTTGACCTATCAGGGGATGTTAAAAATATGGACATCTCTAAAATCCTTGCAGTAGTCCATCAAGACAGTAAAATAGATTTGAAAGGGGTAGCCAATGGTAGTTTGAAGGTAAAAATGAACCAGAGAGCTTTAGCTCCATTGATAGACCTTAAAATAGAAAATATTAGTCTAAGTGATAACTATTTAGGAAATCTAATCATCAATGCTGAGGCAAGCGAGTATGAGAATGTTTATAATGTAAAAGCCAATATAGAATCTGGCGAATGGTTTGGGAATGATAAATTAGCTCTGGAAGGAACGATAGATAACAACATGAAATCGCCTAAACTAGACCTTGTAGCTAAATTGGATGATTTTGATTTAGGCTTTGTTCAGGCGTTTGTTCAGGATATCTTTTCTAATTTTAAAGGGAAAGCTACGGGAGAGCTAAAGATAGATGGAACGCCCAAAGACCTGAACTATGGCGGAGATATCGCCATGAAAGGCTTTGCTCTGAAGTTGAAATTTTCAGGGGTGGATTATACCTTTGATGACACAGTTGTTACAGTTTCTAATGGGAACTTGCTCTTTAACCTTGTTGGCGTTAAAGACCATAGAACCAACTCGAAAGGGATGATTTCCATCGGGCGTTTGAGTTTGTCGGATTTGTCTAATATCGGAGCCGACCTCCTTATTCGTGCGGATGACCTTATGCTGTTAAATACAGAGCAGAAAGATTTTGATACTTTCTGGGGGATGATTTTTGCTAAAGGAGATATCTTCGTGGGCTTTGAAAATCAAACTTTGAAAATAGATGCCACGGCTGATGTATTGAAAAATAGTATTTTCACTCTTAATAGTGCTTCGGCAAGTTCGGGAGATGAGTTTAAAATGCTAAGATTTTTGAAAGAAAACAAGGAAGGAAATGTAGTGGTAGCAGAGAAAAAACGAACAGGTCTGGCTATGGATATCAACTTGGATATTACGGCTGACAAAAACTCTACAGTCAATGTTTTGGTAGGAGATGAAGTAGGAGATATCAGCGTTCAGGGGAATACCCAAAATATGAGATTCCGTATGGATAAGACTGGTAATATGCGTATGTCAGGAAGTTATTCTGTAGAGTCTGGAACATACATTTCAAAGGCTATTCTAGAGAAAAAATTTGACATTAAAAAAGGAAGTAATCTGCACTGGAGTGGAGATGTTATGAATCCAGAATTGAACATCACTGCCAGCTATGATGCCATAGTTTCTAATATGGGAGAATATCTAAATACAGGGTCTCTTCCGCCTGTGAATGTAGAACTGCAGACTAGAATAACCAATAAGCTGACCGCTCCAAATATCCGACCTGTAATCCAAGCTCCAGAGGTGTCCAGCCAAGTTCGTGAGGTGCTGAATACTAAATTGGCAGTGGAAGAGGAGCGTGTCTTGCAGTTTGCGTCTATTTTGGCGTTAGGAAACTTTAATGTGTCTAATACAAACGCTTCTTCGGCGATAGCCTCTAGCGTGAATGCTTTCCTCCAGCAGCTGAGCTCAGCATTTAACTCGATTAGTAGTGATTTACAAGTTGATTTAGACTACATCAAAGGTTCAGAAAGTCTAAATACCAGCGACAGAGCAAGTGCAAAAGTGAGCTACACCATTTCGCCAAGGCTTACCATAAAAGCAGGAACAGGAGTTCCTTTGTCAGGAAGCACAAGGACGCAGAATAACTATCTTTCTGGGGAAGGAATTATAGAATATGATATGTCTAAAAATAACAACGGAAGCCTCGTAGGAAGGGTATATTCTAAACCTTCTAATGTGGGGCTGGTTCTGGGAAGCTCTGCGGGAGCCAACCAGACATATGGTGGAGGTATAGTACTTTCCTATGGATTTAATAGGTTTTTACCAAAGAAAAAGTCTAAAAAAGAAACTCAAGAAACTAAGAAGGACAGCATCAAACAAGATACTATGAAATCGAATTAAAATTTTTATTGAAAAATCCTTTTATAATTGAATAAAAACAAGTATTTTTGTCCAACGATTGAAAATTTGTATTAAACATTGATAAAAAGGATAAGATATGCATAATTCACAACTTGATGAAATTGATAAGAAAATTTTAGATTACTTAGTAGAAAATACGAGGATGCCTTTTACAGAAATTGCTCAGAAAATGGGAGTTTCCGCAGGGACTATCCATGTGAGAGTGAAAAAAATGGAGGATGTAGGAATTATCCGAGGTTCATCTCTCGTGATAGATTACACGAAACTAGACTACAGATTTATCACATATGTTGGTATTTTCTTAAGTAAATCAAATAAGACAATGGATGTCCTTAAAGAGTTAGAAAAAATCCCAAATGTGACAGAATTAAGCGTTATCGCAGGGAAATACAATATCTTCTGTAAAATCAGAGCAAAAGATACTGATGATGCCAAGAGAATAATATACGGAATTAATGACATAGATGATGTAATGCGTACGGAAAGTATGATTTCTATCGAGGAATATTTCAGTGATAAAAATAGATTGATAAAAGCAGTAGAAATATAAATTTAAAATTTAGAGAAGTTTTTTACTTCTCTTTTTTATTTAAAAATGAAAAGAATAATATTTTTAATCGTAGCCATTTTTTGCAGCTGTTCTGCATCAGCACAAGATTTACCGAATGAATTTTATGCAAGAGTCATAGGGATTTCGGATGGAGATACCTTTAAGGTTTTATATCAAGAAAATCAAGAGATTAAAGTTCGGCTCAATCACATAGATGCACCAGAAAAGGGACAACCTTTTGGGAAAAGTGCGAAGAAATTTGCATCTGATTTATGTTTCGGAAAAGAAGTGAAAATCGTTAGACAAAAGAAGAAGGACAGGTATCAGAGAATCATCACAGAAGTATTCGTTGGGGAGACCAATATCAATAAAGAAATTGTAAGAGCTGGATATGCATGGCATTTTAAGAAATATTCTTCGGATAAGGAATATGACAAGATAGAAACTGAAGCGAGGGAAAATAAGCGAGGACTTTGGCAGGATAAAAACCCTGTAGCTCCGTGGGCGTGGCGCGAAATCAAAAAACAAAAAAGAGCACTTGAAAAAAGTACTCCTTTTTGATTGTATATAAAAAGATTATTAGTTTTCGCTTAATCCATCTACTTGGTAGTTTATACGCTCGATTTTAGCATCTTTAAGAGAGTAGTAAGCACCAACGATTTTGATTTCTCCTTTGTCCTCTTTTTCTTTGATGTATGGACTTCTCTTACGGATTTCCTCGATTGTGTTTTTCACATTGTTTATAGCTACATCATGCACATATTGCTTGTTTTTAGTAGACTTTTCACCTGTGAAAGTTTTATTTGTCATAGCGACAGCTGGTTTTATTTTAGTAAGCATTTCAGTGATGTTACCCAATTTCACATCATCGATTGTACTTTTTACAGCACCACAGCTCTCGTGTCCTAGCACCATAATTACTTTAGAACCAGATTTTACCGCATACTCCATACTTCCTAATTGGTCTACATTTACGAAGTTACCAGCTACTCTTCCTACAAATAGGTCGCCGATACCTTGGTCTAAAACATCCTCTACAGGAACTCTACTATCTATACAGCTTAGAACATATGCTTTTGGATATTGTCCTTCCACAGCTTGTAATACAGCAGTAGAGTGGTCTCTGGCAGTAACTTCTCCTGTTCTAAAACGCTCATTACCAGCAGCCAATTGCTGAAGTACCATATCAGGAGTTAGTTTTTTCTGATCTTCTTCAGATAAAACATGGTATTCTGTAATTTCAATACCATTTACTTCTTTTGTTTTTTCATCATCTGATTTGTGTTTTCTTTCTTTTTTGTGGTCAGCGTGTCCTTCTTTTTTCTCTTCTTTCTTACAAGATGCCACACTCAAAATTACTCCCAATATAAGAGCTGATTTTAACACTACTTTTTTCATAAAATAAAATTATTTAATATTTGTTCGATGACAAAAATATATTTTTTCTTTTAAATCTGCTTGTTATTTTAATTAAAATAATAAAATTTTAACCAAATTTTAACAATCATGATAAGTTTTTAACAAATAAAATGTGAATTTATAAAAAATATAAAGATTTTTGAAATAAATAATAATTATATTTGCCAAGTTTAAAAATTTAAAAATGAGAAAAATAGCATTCACATCTCTTGCCTTAGCATCATCTATGGTTTTCGCTCAAGAAAATCAGTCGGCTAAGGATTCTCTGGTAATTTCTAATAAGAAGGAATTAGACTCTTTAAAGCTGGAAATCCAGTCTTTAAAGGAAATGGTGGCTGCCAGCTCAGCCGATAAAAAGGAAGAAGAAAAAAAGGCTTCCAAATGGTATGATAAAATCTCTGTCGGAGGATATGTCCAAGTGAGATACAATGAATTTCTAGAAACCAATCCTGATCTAGGCTGTGAGCAGTGCGACCATTTCTGGGGAAATGAAGCGGATGGATTGTCTTTCAGAAGGCTGAGATTCAAATTCTCTGGGCAGATTACACCAAGAGTATTTTTCTACATCCAGCCCGATTTTGCTAAAACAGTGGGGGACAAAAAGTATGTAGGGGTTATCAAAGATGCTTATTTTGATTTAGGTTTAAACTCTACAAATGAATACAGAATCCGTATCGGACAGAGTAAAGTTCCTTTCGGTTATGAGAACCTTCAGTCTAGTAGTGACAGGCTTCCTTTGGATAGAAATGATGCTATCAATAGTGGTCTAAAAGATGAAAGGGATTTGGGTATTTATTTCTTGTGGGCGAGAGAGAAGGAGAAAGAGATTATGGAGTATCTTTACAAAAAAGGCCTGAAACATTCGGGGGATTTTGGGGTTTTCGCATTGGGATTCTATAACGGACAAACGGGGAATAACTATGATAAGAACAAAAAATTCCACTGGGTGGCTAGATTTTCATACCCATTTAAGGTTGGAAATCAGATTATAGAACCTGGGATACAGGCTTATACAGGGAAATTTGTCTTGCCTAAGACAACAGTTGGGACTATTACCCATACTAATAAGGAATATTTAGACCAAAGAATAGCGGCATCGTTTGTTCTTTATCCACAGCCGTTCGGT
The DNA here is from genome assembly GCA_963521545.1 of uncultured Flavobacteriaceae bacterium. Taxonomy (GTDB): domain Bacteria; phylum Bacteroidota; class Bacteroidia; order Flavobacteriales; family Weeksellaceae; genus JABCPE02. The sequence goes on from CAUQVP010000015.1 coordinate 9,631, forward strand.
ATACAGGCGGAATACAACATCGGTAAAGGGCCTGAATATGATGCAGCTACAAATTCAGTAGAAGTTAAAAGCCTATATGGTGGATATGCGACATTCTCTTATTTTATCAATAAATGGGATCAAAAGTTCATTCCATTCGTAAGACTTCAGCACTACAAAGGCGGAAAGAAACATGAGCTGGATGCTAGAAGCTACAATGTAAAAGAAATGGAAATAGGACTAGAATGGCATCCGTTCAAAGCCTTTGAACTTGTAGCAATGTACACTATATCAGACAGAGCTCACAAGGATTTCGCAAATCCTAACTACCACGAAAAAGGAGGTTTGATAAGATTACAAGCGCAATTAAAATTCTAACCAAATACAAAAAAGACTTATCACTATGATAAGTCTTTTTTTGATAATTAAATAACTCCTAATTCTTTTCCTACTTTTTCAAAAGCCGAGATGGCTTTGTCCAAATGCTCCTTGGTATGAGCAGCAGAGAGCTGAACTCGTATTCTTGCTTTTTCTTTCGGTACTACTGGATAGAAGAAACCTATTACATAGATGCCTTCATCCATTAGTTTTTCAGCCATTTTTTGTGAAAGTTTAGCATCGTAGAGCATTACTGGGACGATTGCCGCATCGCCATCTGGAATGTCAAATCCTTTGGCTTTCATTTCAGAACGGAAATACTGAGCATTTTCCATTACTTTGTCTCTCAGTGAAGTGTCTTTGGATAGCATTTCCAGCACTTTTGTCGCTGCTCCTACAATCCCTGGCGCTAGTGAATTAGAGAAAAGATAAGGGCGGGAACGCTGTCTTAGCATGTCTATAATTTCTTTTTTTCCTGATGTGAAACCACCCATAGCACCGCCAAGAGCCTTCCCAAGAGTAGAAGTAATGATATCCACTCGGTTCATCACATCATTAGCTTCGTGAGTGCCTCGCCCTGTTTTTCCTATAAATCCTGTGGCGTGGCTGTCATCCACCATTACTAAAGCATCATATTTTTCAGCCAAATCACATACTCCTTTTAGATTAGCCACGATGCCATCCATAGAGAAAACGCCGTCTGTTACGATGATTTTAAAGCGGTGATTTTTCTCTGAAGCAGCTTTCAGCTGGGTTTCTAGATCCTCCATATTATTGTTTTTATAGCGGTATCTGGCAGCTTTACAAAGCCTTACACCATCGATGATAGAAGCGTGGTTCAGCTCATCAGAAATAATGGCATCTTGGTCAGTGAAAAGCGGTTCAAAAACTCCACCATTCGCATCAAAAGCAGCTGCGTAGAGGATAGTGTCTTCCATTCCTAAAAACTCGGAAATCTTGTTTTCCAAATTCTTGTGAATATCCTGCGTTCCACAGATGAACCTTACAGAAGACATTCCGTATCCGTGTGTATCCATCGTGCTTTGTGATGCTTTTATCACTTCTGGGTGATTAGAAAGTCCGAGGTAATTATTCGCACAGAAATTTAGGAGTTTTTTTCCGTTGGCTACGATTTCAGCATCTTGTGAAGAAGTGATGATGCGCTCTCTCTTGTAGAGGCCATCATTTTCTATTTGAGTTAATTCATTTTGAAGATGAGATAAAAATTTTGAACTAAGCATATCTATATTTTTTAAAATTACAATGATAAAAAGTTTTGAAGGGTTCGCTGTGCCTCTGCAACATCGTGAACACGCAGGATTTTAGCTCCTTTTTTCAGCATTTTTAGGTGTAGCTGCTGGGTTTCTTCATTGATGTCATGAGGCGATTTCCCAAGAGGTTTATAAATAAAGGATTTCCGCGAAATTCCCACTAAAACAGGATATTTTCCGAAGGAAATATGTTCTAATTCTTCCACCATTTGGTTTTGATTTTCAATAGTTTTCCCAAAACCAAAACCAGGGTCAAGGATAATGTCCTTGATGCCTAAATCCAATAATTCCGCTGTTTTTTTGGAAAAGAACTGATTTATAGCGAGGATAATATCTTGATAATCTTCTTTTTCGTGCATGGTTTCGTAGGTGGAATTGCCATGCGTCAGGATGTATGGAAGCTGTGTTTTGGCTGCTGTAGGGAACATATTAGGGTCGTATTGTCCGCCAGAAATGTCATTGATGATGTCAATGCCCTCATTGTACCCAAAATAGGCAGCTTCGCTATGAAAAGTATCCAATGAAATCAATGCCTGAGGAAACTCCTTTTTGATGGATGAGATAATATTTTTTAGTCGGTTAATTTCCTCATTTGCAGTGAGAAATGTAGCGTTCGGACGGGTAGATTGTGCGCCTATGTCTATGATAGAAACTCCCTCGGAAAGCATTTTTTCGGTTTGTTTTAAAGCCGAAATTTCATCATTAAATTTTCCTCCATCAGAAAAGCTGTCTGGTGTCAGATTGAGAATTCCCATAATTTTCGGAATTGTCAAATCCAGAAGAACTCCACGGCAATTGATAGAAAATGACTGTAAATTTTTCATACTACAAAAATAATAATTTCTTATCTTTGGGCGAATATTTTATTAAAATGCAACATACTATAAATCAATATAATGAAGTTTCTGCAATTTGTAGAAATCTTTTTGAGAAGAAATTAGCAGATTATGGAGCTGCGTGGCGAGTGCTGCGTCCCAGCTCAGTGACGGACCAAATTTACATCAAAGTTAATAGAATCCGAACTCTGCAGATGACCGACAAAAAGATGATAGACGAAGATGAAGAGGAGGGATTTATAGCGATTGTGAATTACTCCGCTATCGCTCTTATCCAGCTGGATAGGGGAGTTTTAGATGTTTTAGGCAAAGAAGACAAAGCCGAAATTTTGGCCCTATATGATGATTTTATCCAAAAAGCAAGAGACCTTATGGAAAAGAAAAATCACGATTATGGTGAAGTTTGGCGTGATATGAGAATTAGCTCAATGACTGATTTGATTTATCAGAAAATATTGAGAACCAAACAGATAGAAGATAACGAAGGTAAAACATTAGTATCTGAAGGCTTAGAAGCCAACTATTTTGATATGCTGAATTATGCAGTTTTCTGCCTTATAAAATTATCCGAAAAATAGAATTAGCTAAATTCTACATAGATTTTTTCGCCGATATTTAGTCCCATCAGAGGAGCGGCTCCATTGGTCTTACTTCCTTTATACATGGCGATTTCCAGCAAATCAGCCTCGTTGAATAAAGCTAATTCTTTCGCTAAGAAAAGATTTTCTTTTTCCCAATCTGTGATAATATCAGTATATTTTTTGACTATATTTTTCATCGAACGCTCTCTAAATTTTATTGTAAAATTTTGGTTTTCTGAAAGATGCTTTTCAAAAATTTCCTTGCTGATATTAGAAACAGCGTTCCCAAAATGGTCGATATAGATGATTTCTCCTGCAATCATTTTTTGGGCTTCATTATAGTTAGGTTTTGGGAAAACTACTTCTTTTATACTTTTGATTTGCTTTCCTATAAGTTTGGTATCATTTCCTTTGTGTAGATGTACAGCCACAGGTACAAAAATATCTATGGGCGTGAATACTCTATCATCGTCAGATGCGTTGTGAGAAATTTCATAGATTTTTTCAGGTTTAATTTCTGGAAAAATCAAGCTGAAAAGCCCATTATCAGGCATTATGAAATAATGTCCATTCGCTTCTAAAACTAAAAATTTTCTATTTTTATGATAAAAACAATCCACTGCAATCATGTGGATGCTTCCTTTCGGAAAATGAGAATAGGAGTTTCTGACAATATATGCAGTTTGTATAATGTCATGAGGCTCAATATGATGCGTAATATCTACAATAGGAACATTTTTCTCCAAACTGAGAATACTTCCTTTAATGCTTGCAACTTTGTGGTCTTTTGTTCCTAAATCTGTAGTAAGTGTAATAATCGGCATCGTATTTTTTCTATTTTACAAAGATATTGCTTATTTTTGGATATTTAAAACAATAAATTTTTAATAAAATAAATGTTTGAATTAAATTACGAAATAAAAGATATTGATATCAAAACCTTTTATGGTGTTCAAAATCAATATTTTAACTTGATAAAATCTACATTCCCGACTCTAAAAATTACAGGTCGTGATAGTTATATTTTTGCGGCTGGAAATCAGCAGGCTTTGGATATTTTAGAGCAAAAACTGGATGATATTGTTAAATTTATTCAAAGCCACCATACAATAGAGCTGAAAGATGTGGAAAATATCTTGAATATAAAAGATGAAACCGAAAAACAGCTGATTTTTGACCAAGACATCATTGTAAAAGGTGTTAATGGAAAAATAATAAAAGCAAAAACAACCAATCTAAAAAAACTAGTCAAAGAATCCGAGAAAAAGGATATGGTTTTCGCCATTGGTCCTGCGGGGACAGGGAAAACCTACACAAGTGTAGCTTTGGCGGTGAAAGCCCTTAAAGAAAAAAATGTAAAACGCATCATTCTCACAAGGCCAGCCGTGGAGGCAGGAGAGAGTTTAGGGTTTCTCCCAGGGGATTTGAAGGAAAAATTGGATCCGTATTTACAGCCGCTGTATGATGCGCTTCGTGATATGATTCCACATGAAAGATTGGAAAATTTTATAGAGAAAAGGGTAATAGAAGTGGCTCCACTGGCTTTTATGCGAGGGAGAACCTTGGATGATGCTTTTGTAATTTTAGACGAAGCCCAGAATACGACTCATTCACAGATGAAAATGTTTCTTACAAGAATGGGAATGAATGCTAAATTTATCATTACAGGAGACCCGAGCCAGATAGATTTGCCTAAAAATCAACAATCTGGATTACAGGAAGCTATGAAAATCCTCCGAAATGTGGAAGAAATAGGATTTATACACCTGAATGAATCTGATGTGGTAAGGCATCCTATCGTGAAAAAAATAATTTTGGCGTATAACCAAAGTGAAAAGAAATAAAAAAAGCCCATGATTTCATGGGCTTTTGAATTATACCTAAGGTCAGATTAGAAACCTCTACCTTTGATTCTTGCTTTTTTACCTCTAAGGCTTCTGAAGTAGTAGATTCTAGCTCTTCTAACTTTACCTCTCTTATCAACTTCTATTTTTTGTAGAGCAGGCATGTTGATAGGGAATACTCTTTCTACACCTACATCTCCACTCATTTTTCTGATAGTGAAGGTTTTAGTAGCTCCAGTTCCTCTTAACTGAATAACCACTCCTTTGAAGAACTGAGTTCTTGTTTTCTGTCCTTCTTTAATTTCATAATAAACAGTGATAGAATCACCAGCTTTGAATTCAGGAAACTCTTTCTTTGTAATGTACTTGTCCTGAACATACTTAATTAAGTCCATTTTTATATATAAATAAAAGGTTTAAAGTCAAACAACATACACGGCTCTCGTCAGAGGTTGATTAACGAGGTGCAAATTTAAAAAAAAAAATTATATAGACAAATATTGTAAGCAAAATTTAAGGCTCAAAAACCTCAAATTTTCCATTTTCATAAAAGAAAACGATTTTTTTAATACCATTTCCTTTTTCGCTGGGAGTTTCTGTTTCTGGAATACTCTTGTTTTCTGAAATTTCTGGAGGGTTTTCTACTATATTATATATAGGTTCTGGAATTTCAGTTTTTTTAGGTTTTTCTTCCTCTTGCTTCATTTCTGTTTCTTGAGGAGGAATAGAAAAAAGCCCTGTAATTATAGGTTCATCATCATGATCATCATTTAATTTACTTTCTTCTAATAAATAGGAAGAAGGAGTAGAGGCTATTTCTTCTTCAGAAAGAACCATTGTACCTTTTCCTTCGATGAGCCATTCCCATTGTATTTCAGGAAATCTATCTTTTATTTTCATGAGAAAATCAAGAGAAGGTTTGTTCCTTCCAGAAAGAACATGAGAAATATTAGATCGCTGAACTCCTATTTCATCTGCAAATTCAGACAAGGATAATTCAGAATAATTGATAATTTTTTGAACTCGACTGTTTAAATCCATATACAAATGTAAAAAATATATTTTACATTTGTAAAAACATTTGTAAATTATTTGATTTTTATTTTGGTTACATTTGTAAATAGATTTGTAAACAGTTCATTTTTAATAAATTATAAACTATTTATTTGTAAAAATATTTTTCTAAAATTATTATGATTTTTTATCTGGGACTAATAATGATGCAAAAATACTTACACTCAAAATTCCCAAAATTATCATCAAAGAGTGAGATGTAGTGAAGCCCCACTCGTGTAGGTACGAATGTAAAATCATTTTTAGTCCAATAAAAACTAATAAAACCGCCAATCCGATTTTTAGATATTTAAACTTATCGATAATTCCAGCCAATAAAAAGAACATAGAACGAAGCCCTAGGATGGCAAAAATATTGGAGAAAAAAACGATATATGGATCTTTGGTCACAGAGAAAATAGCAGGAATGGAATCCACGGCAAAGATGAGATCTGTAAATTCTATAATAATCAAAACAAGAAATAGTGGAGTTATTTTTTTCACACCCTCTATTGATACAAAAAATTTATTGCCTACGAACTGGTTATGCACTTTGAAAAATCTATTCGCAAACTTCACGACAGGGTGGTTTTCTGTATCTATTTTTTCCTCGTCTTCAGGCATAAACATTTTTATACCAGTGAAAATAAGGAAACCTCCAAAAATGTACATGATCCAGCTAAACTTGCTAATTAGGGCAGCTCCTATGAAAATAAACATAAAACGCATCACAATAGCTCCTAAAACGCCCCAAAATAAAACTCTGTGATAATTTTCCTTTTCTACATTAAAAGCAGTGAATATAAGGACGATAACAAAAATGTTATCCACAGAAAGAGCCTTTTCCACGATGTATCCTGTCATGTATTCAAGGCCTAAATTCATATTATACAGCTGAATACTATGTTCTAGATTATTAGGAATCACATCCACTGGATGAGAGTTCTTATTTATAATGTATTGGAGTTTTTCCATGCTGTTGATGCCGTGGAGTAGGTGACCATAGCTGACCAATGTAAAATAAAAAACTACAGAAATAAATATCATGAAAAAACTCATAATTCCAGCTTGCTTCAAGCTGATGTTTCCTGTTTTTTTAGCAAAAACACCTAAATCTAGTGCTAATATTAGTCCAATAAATAATAAAAAACTTATTAAAAATATAATCTCGTTTGACATTGTTGTAAAGTTTATTTCGCAAATATATTGAATAAAAAATGATTCAAGATAACAAATGTAAACAGTAGATTTTGGCACAAAAGTGAATATACGAGTTTTACAAATGTTTTATTCAAAAACCCTATAAAACAGTGATTTCTATAATTAAAGTAAAATTAAAAATAACATTATATAAAACTTATAAAAGTCTGATTTTCAATAAGTAACAATTTACAATTAAATGAAATGTAATTAACAATCTTATATACTGACAAATTGACAGAAGTGGATTATAATAATAAGATTTTCGACATACATTTGTAAAATAAAAATATCGTATTTTTGCAGAAATTTTCAAGATAACAAAATATGCTGTTTAAATATTTTAAAAATGTAAACTTCCAAAATCGTTATATTTTTCCTAAAAAATTGTTTTCATACTTAGAAGAAAATTATGGCGCGGAAATTCAGGATATAGGAAAATCAACTTTAGGAAAACCGATTTATCTTTTTTCTAAAGGAACAGGAAAAACTTCTGTGCTGGTTTGGTCACAGATGCACGGAAATGAAAGTAATGCAACTTTGGCGATGCTGGATTTATTGGCTTCGTTAGAAAAAAATCCTGCACCTGATTTTTGGGATAGAATTCGTTTGGATTTTATTTTTATGCTCAATCCTGATGGCTCAGAAATTTGGACAAGGAGAAATATTTTAGAAATAGATATCAATAGAGATTTTCTAAAAGAATCCAGCATAGAGATGAAAGTCTTGAAAAAACAGGCTTTCTCTAAAAAATATGATTATGCTCTAAACCTCCATGAACAGAGGACTATTTTTAGTACTGATTTTGAAAACCCTGCCACGCTTTCATTCCTTTCGCCTTCGGAGGATGTGAATAGAAATTTGACGGAAAATAGAAAGAAAAGTATGGCTGTGATAGCTGAGATTTATCAACAATTAAAACCTGAAATTCCTAATAATATAGGGCGTTATACGGATACTTTTTACCCTACATCTTCGGGAGATAATTTTATGAAAGCAGGAATTCCTGTGGTTTTATTTGAAGGAGGACATTTTATTGATGATTATAAAAGAGAAAAAACGCGGGAGTTTTACACGAAGGCTTTATTTTACGCGTTGCAGGCGATAGGGAATTTGAAGGGAGAAGTGTCTGGCTATGAAAGATATTTTGAAATTCCAGAAAATAAAGAATCTCATTATGATATCATCTATAGAAATGTGAGGTTAAATACTGATTTTGAATGTATTTTGGATGTTGCTGTCCAGTATAAAGAAATTAAGACCGAGGCGAGTGAAGAGATAGAATTTGTCCCTTATGTAGCGGAAGTGGGAGATATTGGGAAAAAGAAGGGGTGGAAGGAGATAGACTGCACGGGCAAGAAATTTGTTTGTGATAAAAAATATCCTAAAATAGATGCTCCTGTGGAGTTTCAGATAATTTAAATTTTAACGAATAATGCCTATTTTTAAGGAAATAATATCAGAGCAGACTCAAATTTTGATTTGGAAATATTCAGAGGAAGAGAAATTTTCTGCTGATTTAATTTCGGATGAAAAAGAATTTGAGCATTTAAAGCAAAAATCACCTAAAAGACTGATAGAGAAACAAATGGTAAGGCAAATGCTAAAAAAAATACTGCCTAATCATAAAATCAGATACCATGAAAATGGGCAGCCTTACTTGGAGCCATTTGATAAGTTCGTGTCGGTCAGTCATTCTTTTCCTTATGCAGTTTTAGCCATTTCTGAAAAAAAAATAGGAGTGGATATAGAGCAAGTGAAAGATAGGATTGATAAAATCAAACACAAATTTCTACATCCCACGGAAATAGATTGGCTCGGCAGGGCTGAATCAGGGATAGAACATCTGACGGCTATTTGGTGCATAAAAGAGGCTTTATTCAAAATACATTCCTCGAAACAGTCGTCTTTTAAGGAATTTTATGTCGTTAATGAATTTTCTTTGGGTAAATTTTCTAAAATAAAATGTAAGGTTTTTGACAAGGATAAAGAAGATAAATTCTTAGCTTATTTAGAAAAAATTGAAAATTATTATCTAGCAATAACAGAGGAAGAATAAAAAATAACACCACAAATTATGGTGCTATTTTTATTTATGAATATTTGTTTTTACTCACTGATATCCCAAACTAGACCGAATCTAAGGGTGTTATCCAGTGCATTATTGATTTTAGCAGTATTGATAAGGTAGGAAACATCAAGTCCAAAAGATTTGTATTTCAGTCCTACACCTATAGTCGCAAACTGTCTTCCACCTTGCTCAGCGCTTTCATGGAAGTATCCAGTTCTTATATCAAAAGTATCATTATATGAATAATCAGCAGCGATGCTGTACATCACACTTTTTTTATTGCTAAAAGATTTACCCATACCATTGATTACACTTACATCAGGATATGAATAAGAAACTCTATTAGTAACAGGATCTACCACTGCTTCAGCTCCTGGAACTAATAGTTTTGATGCTTCTAAAGTAAGCCCTAAACGATTTTCTCCATCAAGGAATAAATCATATCCAGCACCCAATCTTGCAATAGTAGGAAGATAAGACTTTGAATCTATACTTTTACTATAGTTAAGTTTTGGCCCTACATTTTGAATTGCAAAACCACCTCTTACTCTACCTTCTTTTTCACCAAAACTCTGCATTTTAGGAGATTGGTAATATCCTGCAATATCTACAGCAAATGTATTGGCTGCTTGTAATGTGCTGCTGCTTTGTCCTAAACTAGACAAGTCTGAACGGATATATCTCCCCGTAACAGCCATTGAAAAACTTTCAGAAAGTTTCAAAGCATAGGCTAAATCTATGGAGAATTCATTAGGTTTAGATTGTCCTTCACTTACTGCAACTCCTCCTACAATTCTAGACAAATCCACTGTTCCCATATTAAAGTAATAGATACTTGCACTCAGTGTACTTCTATCTTCTTCTCCTAATTTTGTGTAAAAAGAACCATATAATAAGAATATATCATTGGTAATTTTATTCATATATGGAGTGAAACTAACACCCACAGAAGTCTTTGCACTAGCAAAAGGGTATTTCGCAGCATTCCAATATTGAGAATAGGTATCTGGTGTAGTAGCTACCCCTTGGTCAGCCATACCTCCTGAACGCGCATCTGGAGCTATCCTTAAGAAAGGAGCCCCTGTCAATACAGGACGAATTTTTGTAAGATCTTGAGAATAAGCATTAGCAGCTACTCCCAATCCTAACATGATGATAAGTTTTTTGTTCAAATTCATATTAATGTTTTAATAATCATGCAAAAATAAAAATTTTAATTTAAAATTTATGATTTTTTTATATTTTTTAGTTAAAAAAAGTTATATTTGTATTAGATAAAGTATTTGGTCATATAATAAGGCTGAGTTGATTTTAAAGTTTAAATAATTTTAAGAAAATTTTAAGATTTTATATTTTTATTTAACTTGTTAAAAATGTGACTTTTATCTTGTTTTGTGTATTGATTTTTGATTTGTATACACAATAAAAACAAAAAATATTTGTTAAAAAGTCGTAAAGAAATTTTGATAAAAGAAATAATTTAGCGTTATTTGCACTTTGAAATTTAAAGTTTATAAGAATACATATTATGAAAAAAATGAAATTGTTTTCATTATCTGCTTTAGGAGCTTTGACTCTACTTACTAGTTGTGGAGGAGGAGGCTCTGCTAAAAGTGGTGGAGGAACAAAAAAATTCACAAGTAAAACAGGTTGGAAACCAAATGACCAAAAAGGTTGGTTTTTCACAAGAAAGGAACAGAAACAGAAAGGATGGCCAGGAATGGTGTATGTAGGAGGTGGAACTTTTACTATGGGATTGGTAAAAGATGATGTAATGAGAGATTGGAACAATACACCTAGAAGAATGCAGGTTAGTTCTTTCTTTATTGGAGAAACAGAAATTACGAACTACGAATACCGTGAATATGTAACATGGTTGAAATTCGTATTCCCAGCTTCTGATCCAAGTTTCAAAAACATCTATTCAGGAGCGCTTCCAGATACATTAGTTTGGAATAACAAGTTGTCTCGTAATGACTATTCAGAGTCTTATTTCCGTGCACCTGAGTATGATTATTATCCTGTTGTAGGGGTTTCTTGGACTCAAGCAACAAGATATTGTGACTGGTTGACAGATAGAGCTAATGAGAAAGCTTTGATGGATCAAGGAGTTATCAAAAAAGACTTCTATACTAGTGATGCTAACAACCAAGGAGCAAATACATTTAATTTAGATAAGTTCAAGGCTAATGATCCAGAACTTCAAAGTTATGTAGACGCTAAAAGAATGGAGCAAAAACAAGGTATAAAAACTAAAAATGCTAGAATTCAAGCAGCTAACAGAAATGCAGCAGCTAGTTTAGTAACTAAGTTTAGACTTCCAACTGAGGTTGAGTGGGAATATGCTGCTCTAGGACTTCAGAAAAATAGAAACTACAATAATTATTTAGGAAAAACTCCTAAAGAAAATGTGTTGAGAGGGACAAGAGGAAGAAACAAAGGACTTTATCTTGAAAACTTCAAACAAGGTAAAGGTGACTACTCTGGTATAGGAGGATGGAATAATGATGGTTCTCCTTCAACATCTGATGTGAAAAGATATCCTTCTAATGATCTAGGTATCTATGGAATGCTAGGAAATGTAGCTGAATGGACATCAGATATCTATAGACCTATAATAGATGAAGAAGCTAATGATTTCAACTATCATAGAGGTAATATGATTAAAGATGTTGTTAAAAATTCAGATGGTTCATTCAAGAAAATTGAAGGAAATACTATAGCATATGATACTCTTTATGATGGTAGATTAGTTTATAAAGGATTACCTGGACAATACGAAAGAGTTATAAGACAGGATAATAGTAACTTCATGGATGGTGACTATATGTCTTCTATGGAGTCTGGATATGGTAGAGCTCTTGAAGATAGTGCAGCTGCTAAGTTCAGTATGTATAACTCTGTAAAAAGAAGATTTATCGTAGATGGACAAGGAAGAGTAGTTCTACAAAAAGATACAAAAGACAGATCTACGAACATGTCTAACTCTATTAGAGTAGTAAAAGGAGGTTCTTGGGTAGATACAGCTTATTGGTTAGATCCAGGACAAAGAAGATTTAAGGATGAGAATAAAGCTTTCGGATGGATTGGTTTCCGTGTAGCACAAGATGCTAAGGATAATTCAAATGTAAGATCAAAAAGATAAAATATATCCCTAAATATTAAAAAAGCCTTTCCTAATTGGAAAGGTTTTTTTATTTTTGAACTATGGATGTTAAAGATTTTTATTTCAGTTATTTTCAGGCTGGGAACATAAGTATAGATAGTAGGAAAATAGAAAAAGGAACTATTTTCTTTGCTTTTTCAGGAGGGAATTTTGATGCTGCTACAAAGGCAGAGGATGCCATACAAAACGGAGCTGCAGCTGTAATAGTTGAGAAAAAAGAATATGAAAATATAGATAAAAAGATATTCTGTGTTCCTTCTACGCTAGATTTTTTACAAAATTTAGCTTTATTTCATCGTAGACAATTACAAACTCCTATTATAGGGCTGACAGGAAGTAACGGAAAAACCACTACAAAAGAGTTAATTTCTTCTGTATTGGCTAGAAAATACAAAACTCAATATACTTTTGGGAATCTTAATAATCATATAGGAGTTCCTCTTACCTTGCTTTCTATAACAAAGAAACACGAAATAGCTGTGATAGAAATGGGAGCAAACCACCAAAAAGAAATAGAACTTCTCTGTTCGCTAGCAGAACCCAATATAGGCTATATTACTAATTTTGGTAAGGCTCATTTAGAAGGTTTTGGTGGTTTTGAAGGTGTAATAAAAGGAAAATCAGAACTTTATGATTATTTAAAAGAAAATGACCAGACAATATTAGTAAATGAAGCTGATGAAATTCAGCGAGAAAAAACTAAAAATTATTCGAAAAAAATAACTTTTGGTGCAGATGATTCTCAGTATTATTTTGAGAAGTTTGTAGAAAATAATCTAGTTGGAATCATTTATAAAGGTCAAAAAATTCAGTCTAATCTTACAGGAGATTATAACTTTACTAATATTTGTGCAGCGGTAAGTTTAGGTTTGCATTTTGAGATTGATTTTGAGGAAATTAAGTTAGCGATAGAAAATTACAAACCTACCAATATGCGCTCACAAGTTGTTGAGAAAAATGGAAAAACATTAGTTTTGGATACCTACAATGCTAATCCTAGCAGTATGGCCTTGTCTTTGAATAATTTTAGTCAATTCACTGGTTCTAAGGCAGTTATCATAGGAGATATGCTGGAGCTAGGCGAGGAGAGCATCACAGAACATCAAAAGATATGGGAACAAGCTCAATCCTTGAATTTAGATGAAATCATAACAGTGGGAAGTATTTTTAAGCAGGTGAATCCTTCTGAAAAATCATTTATAAACACTGATGAGCTTATAGAATACTTAAAGCAAAATCCTCTCAAAAATAAAAATATTCTACTAAAAGGTTCCAGAGGAATCGCATTAGAAAAAGTAATAGAGTTTTTATGAAAAAATAAAGGTTATTCAAAAAAGAATAACCTTTATTTTTTATCTTCTAAACCAACTGCATTAGTAAATCAGTTTCTGTTTTTTCTACTTTTACGATGTTGCTTTTCGTAAGGTTTTTGGTTGCTTTATCCCATTTTTTACCAGATAGTTGGGATTTTTCTTTAACCTCAGAAAGTGGCATCGCTTCACCAGATTTTAAGATTTCTAAAATCAGTTTTTCATCATCTCCTAGTTCTATTGCCGGCATTTTCTTTTCTGGTCTCATCTGAGGGAAAAACAGCACTTCTTGGATGGAAGCATTATTGGTAAGGAACATTATCAGTCTGTCCATACCTATCCCTAAACCAGCTGTTGGAGGCATTCCATATTCCAATGCACGCAGGAAATCTTGGTCTATGAACATCGCTTCATCATCTCCTTTTTCGGAAAGTCTCATTTGTTCTTCAAATCTTTCGCGTTGGTCTATTGGGTCATTCAGCTCAGAATATGAATTTGCAATTTCCTTACCACAGACCATCAGCTCGAATCTCTCAGTCAAACCTTCTTTATCTCTATGTTTTTTAGTCAAAGGCGACATTTCTACTGGATAATCTGTGATGAAAGTAGGCTGGATAAAATTGCCCTCGCATTTTTCTCCAAATATTTCATCGATTAGTTTTCCTTTACCCATTGTATCATTTACCTCTATACCAATGGATTTTGCGAATGTTCTAAGTTCTTCTTCGTTCTTCCCAGTGATATCATACCCAGTAAATTTCTTGATGGCATCAGTCATAGAAATCCTTTCGTAAGGAGCTTTCCAGTCTATTTCATGTTCTCCGAAAACAGCTTTGGTTGTTCCATTTACTGCTTTGGCACAATGCTCCAAAAGTCTTTCGGTGAAGTCCATCATCCAGTTGTAATCTTTGTATGCCACATAGATTTCCATTGCAGTAAATTCAGGGTTATGGGTTCTGTCCATGCCTTCGTTACGGAAGTTTTTAGAAAACTCATATACACCATCAAAACCACCTACAATCAGTCTTTTTAAATATAATTCATTAGCAATTCTAAGGTATAATGGAATGTCCAAAGCATTATGGTGAGTGATAAATGGTCGCGCGGCAGCTCCCCCAGGGATAGACTGTAAAATAGGCGTTTCTACTTCAAAATATCCAGCATCATTAAAGAACTGACGCATCGCATTGAATAGTTTCGTTCTCTTTACAAAAACCTCCTTTACCTCTGGATTTACTACTAAATCCACATATCTCTGGCGGTAGCGGAGTTCAGGGTCGTTGAAAGCATCATGAACAACGCCGTTTTCATCTATTTTAGCAAAAGGCAGCGGTCGGAGAGTTTTAGTCAAAAGAGTGAAGTTTTTCACCATTACTGTCATTTCTCCTACCTGAGTTTTGAACAATTCTCCTTCTACACCGATGATGTCACCGATGTCCAAAAGGTGCTTGTATACTTCATTATAAAGTTCTTTATCATCAGTAGGGCAGATTTCATCTCTGTTGAAATAAACCTGAATACGCCCAGACGAGTCCTGTAATTCCGCAAAAGAGGCCTTTCCTTGTATTCTTCGGGAAATAAGTCTTCCAGCTATTTTTACTTTTTTTCCTTCCTCAAAACCTTCTTTTATAGACTGCGCGGAGTCTGTTATAGTATATTCGTCTGCTGGGAATGCATTGATTCCCATTTGGGTAAGTTTTTCTAACTTCTCTCGGCGTATGATTTCTTGTTCTGATAATGACATTTT
>CAUQVP010000016.1:0-24714 GCA_963521545.1 uncultured Flavobacteriaceae bacterium
TTTGGTGTTAATTTAAAAGTTCAATTCTAAAAACTAAGAAAAATGAAAAAAATTAGAAATAATGTATCTAAATATGCTGTTCTTTTAGCTTTGACAGCAGCTCCTTTGGTAGTTACTTCTTGTAGACAGGAGTTGGATATTAATGTAGATCCTAATAACCCTTCACAAGCATCTTTGTCAGGACTTCTTAGTGCCTCGCAGGTTGGTTTTGCCTTTGCTCTTGGTGGAGAGGGAACTAGAATGCCAGCAAGTATCGTTCAGCATTATGCAGGGCATAGGGCACAGCCACTTAACTATGCTCGATACAATATAACATCATCAGCTACAGATGGAACTTGGACAGCTCTTTACAATGCATTAATGGACATCAAGGAACTGGAAAATAAAGCCACTGCTTCTGGAAGTCAGACATATGTAGGGGTTTCCAAGATTCTTCAGGCTCACGCATTCAGTGTTGTTACAGATATGTTTGGGGATATCCCTTTTTCTGAAGCTTTACAGGGAAGAGCTAATATTACTCCTGCTTATGATAGACAGGAAAATATCTATCCAGCCCTTATTACCATGATAGATGAGGGGTTAGCTGCTCTCTCAGCAGGGACAGAAACTATTTCTGGAGATATAGTCTATGGAGGGGATGTGGCAAAATGGAAAAAATATGGAAATTCACTAAAACTACGATTGCTAAACCATTTAAGCACCAGACAGCCCAATGCCGCAGCGAATTTCTTGGCATCCAATCCAAGTCTTATAGAAACTAGTGTGGATGATGCAAAGGTTCTCTTTGGTTCTGTGGCATCTAATGCTAATCCTATCTACCAGTTTGATGTGCTTTCTGGAAGAAAAGACCAAGCAGTAGCCAGCACTATTGTAGATAAGATGAAAGCCTTGTCAGACCCTAGGGTGAGTGTTTATTTTAATCCTATTGTTAAGAATGATAATGGACTTCAAGGACAATATTTTGGTAACACACCAGGAGGAAGTGTAGGAGATACAGGAGAGAGTAAATATTCTCGTGTAGGAAGTGCTTATGCATCTATAAAAGCACCTGTGGTTCTGATGAGTGCAGCGGAAGTTAATTTCATTAAAGCAGAAGTGTATCACAGAGCATCTAATGCAGCAAGTGCACAGGTGGCTTATCAAGCTGCAATTACACAGGATTTCGCGGCACTAGGTTTGTCTTCTTCTGTTACAGCTTATTTAGCGAATGCGAATGTAGCTTATAATGGGACTTTACAGAGAATCATGGAGCAAAAATGGATTACCATGTTCCAGGCATCTTATGAGTCTTGGGTGGATTGGAGAAGAACGGGCTTCCCAGTTCTTACGCCAGCAGCAAGCAATGTTACTTCTAATGTAATCCCGAGAAACCTTCCATATCCAGATGTGGAAATTAACTCTAATAGAGCCAACCTAGTGGCTGGATCAGGGATTCCGATTCCATACACAGGGCTGAGCAATAGAGTTTGGTGGGATAACTAATAACCTCTTCATTTTTAACTAATTTTTTATAAAGGAAGTCTCTTTTTCAGGGATTTCCTTTATATTTTTTATCTTTGCAATTATTTTTTTATTATGGTTAGAGAGATTTTACTTGAAAAAATACAGAAAGTTTTAGCAGAGAGTTTTGGTTTGGCGGATTTCGTTCCTGAAATTCAGCAGACAAAACCTGATTTTGAAGGAGATTTTACGGTCGTGACTTTTCCTTTGGTTAAAGTTTTGAAGAAAAGTCCAGATATCATCGCGACAGAGCTTGGCGACAAGATACTTTCGGAGGTGGATTTTGTGGAAAATTATAACATTGTGAAAGGTTTTCTTAACCTAAAATTAAAGGACAATGTTTTCCTGCAAAGCTTTAAAAATCTTTCAGAAAATTTAGAGAAAATCACGCCTAAGAATGAAACTATTATGGTGGAATATTCTTCGCCGAATACCAACAAGCCTTTGCATTTGGGACATATTAGAAATAATCTTTTAGGTTTTTCTATTGCTAATATTTTGAAAGAAGAGGGCTACAATGTCATCAAAACTCAAATCATCAATGATAGAGGAATCCACATTTGTAAATCCATGCTAGCGTGGGAAAAGTTTGGAAATGGAGCAACGCCGGAATCTACACAAACCAAAGGTGACAAGTTGGTAGGAAATTACTATGTGGAATTTGACAAACATTACAAAGCAGAAATAGCCCAGCTCAAAGAACAAGGCATAGACGAAGAAACAGCGAAAAAACAAGCGCCATCTATTTTAGAGGCTCAAAAAATGCTTTTGGACTGGGAAAATGGCGATGAAAAAGTAAGAAACCTTTGGGAAAAAATGAACGCTTGGGTTTATGCGGGATTTGCGGAAACATATAAACGCCTTGGAGTAGATTTTGACCAAGTTCAATACGAAAGCCAAACTTACCTTTTGGGTAAAGATTTGATAAAAGAAGGTCTGGACAAAGGCGTTTTCTTCACCAAAGAAGATGGCTCTGTATGGTGCGACCTTACTGATGAAGGCTTGGATGAAAAACTCCTTCTTCGTGGGGATGGTACTTCTGTCTATATTACACAGGATTTGGGAACGGCAGTGGGGCGTTTCGCGGATAATGATATACAGAGACTTATCTACACGGTGGGAAATGAGCAGGATTATCATTTTCAGGTTTTGTTTAAAATCCTTAAAAAACTCGGTTACAGCTGGGCAGAGCACCTTTACCATCTTTCCTATGGAATGGTAGAACTTCCTAACGGGAAGATGAAATCTCGTGAAGGAACAGTGGTGGATGCCGATGACCTGATGCAGGAAATGTATCTTACGGCGAAAGAAAAAGCGCAGGAACTTGGAAAACTGGAAGCGCTGACCGAAGAGGAAAAAGAAAAATCTTATGAAATCGTGGGTCTTGGAGCATTGAAATATTTTATGCTGAAAGTAGACCCGAAGAAAAAAATGCTTTTCAATCCAGAGGAAAGTGTGGATTTCAATGGGAATACGGGGCCTTTCATTCAGTATGCTTACGCCAGAATTCAGTCTTTGCTGAAAAGAGCTGAAGGAACGGATTTCAATTTCTCTGAAAATATCGCCCTTAGTGAGAACGAGAAAGAACTCATCATTGCTCTAAGCGAATACAAGGAAACTGTAAGCAAAGCGGCGGCGGCACTCAGTCCTGCTCATTTGGCTAATTATGTTTATGAAGTGGTAAAACTCTACAATGCTTTTTACCAAAATAATCCGATTCTAAACAACGAAAACGAAGATGTGAAGAAATTCCGACTATATCTGTCCCAGCTCACAGGTGTGGTGATTAGAAAGTCTTTACATCTGCTCGGAATAGGCGTAGTGGATAGAATGTAAGAATACACAAACGCTGTAAAATAACAAAAAATAAAAATCCCTCATTTTAGGAGGGATTTTTTGTTGAGGTTTTATATTATTTTATCAGCTTTTTAAGATAATCGCCATAGCCGCTTTTTCCGTATTTTTCGGCAGATTTCAGGAGCTGTTCTTTGTTGATAAATCCTTTTTTGTAGGCAATCTCTTCGATGCAGGAGATTTTCACGCCTTGTCTTTTTTCAAGAACTTTTACGAATTCAGACGCCTCGTGAAGGGAATCAAAAGTCCCTGTATCGAGCCAAGCTGTTCCTCGGCTCATCACACCTACTTCTAATTGACCTTTTTCAAGATAAATTTTATTGATATCGGTAATTTCCAATTCTCCTCTTGCCGAAGGTTTTAGTTTTTTAGCATATTCCACTACGGAATTGTCATAGAAATAAAGACCAGGCACGGCATAGTTGGACTTTGGCACGGCAGGTTTTTCTTCTATGGAAACGGCTTTTTGGTTTTCATCAAATTCTACTACACCGTATCTTTCAGGGTCGGAAACAGGGTAGGCAAATACGCAGCCGCCTTTCACTTGGGTTTTGCTTTCCAATAGCTGAGGAAGACCAGAGCCGTAGAAAATATTATCGCCCAAAACCAGCGCTACAGAGTCCGTTCCGATGAACTCTTCGCCTAAAATAAACGCCTGAGCCAGTCCATCTGGAGAAGGCTGAACTTTGTATTCAAACTTACACCCGATTTGTGAGCCGTCTCCCAATAGTTTTTTGAAAGCTTCTTGGTCGTGTGGCGTAGTGATGATGAGTATCTCTCTGATTCCTGCCAATAGAAGGGTAGAAATAGGGAAATAAATCATAGGCTTGTCATATACAGGCATTAACTGCTTACTTACTGCGATAGTGAGCGGGTAGAGCCTTGTTCCAGAACCTCCCGCGAGAATTATTCCTTTCATTGTATTTTATTATTTTAGAAACTTGTTATAATCATTTTTATTTTTCACTAAATGTAAAGAATTGTTAGCATAATCAAAGACATAAAAAGGAAAATTTATATTATTTTTACCTAAAATAAATCCTGTTTCAGTTTCTTTGATTTCTGAACGAGGCCTATTGTTCAGTTTTTTTCCAAAAATAGAATATAAATAAGTGTCTTTGGTGCTGATAGTGTATACATTCCACCCATTTAGAGTAGATTCTGGAGCGTACATATTTAGTGCAGATACCACTTCATAGGGATCTTCTATAGTAGCTTCATCCGTGATGAGTTTATCATAATTTGTTTTATTTTCTATGATGATAATTTTTTCATCCTTTATATTTTTGGGAAGATGAGAGACTAAACTTTTGATGAGGTTTTTATTATAATTGCGAGCGTATATCCAAGAGTTTTTTTCAGAGATGACGCAAATGAAATTAGTAGATAAAAATAAAAATAATATAATTTTTAGAAAATTTTGATAATTTTTCTTTTTCGTAGAGGCTAAACCATTGTAAATTAAATATCCTAAAAGTAAGGAAGAAGAAATTTTGACCCAAAGTAAAATCCTGTTCTCAAAACTAAATGAGGTAACCGGATATTGAGAAATAAAGAAAATGATGATTGTCATTAAAAAAGCACTCAAAAACACTAAGAAATAGCGTTTTGGGATGGTTTTATCAAATTTACAGAAAATGGATACCATTCCAGAAATAACCAGCCCGAGAGCTAACAAAATATAATCAACCCAAGAATAATCAGTAATGGCTAAAATGCTTTGTTTAGCAATATATGCAAAGTCAAGGATGAATAATTTGAAAAAAGAAAAAATTAATATAAAGCTGCTTGAAAGACTAAAAGTAACCTTAGATGCGGCATAATCGAAATGTTCGGGATAGATGATTTTTACTAAGAAAAACTTATAGAATGCAGCGATGAATAAACCTAAACCTATAGAAAGAGATAGTTTCAGGAGTATTTTTTCTCTGTTCGTAATTACTAAAATAAATATGGATAAAGGAATCAAAAATAAATGCAACTCTTGGAATAGCAATGAAATTCCCAATAATATTCCAGAAATCAAATAATAAATCAGATTATCTTTTGATGATAGGTATAATATACTTTGGAAATACCATATGTATATCAAATAAGCCCCACACATCACAAAAGAGAATAAATTAGATGAAGATAAAGGAAATACAGTGGCTAATATACATGCTAATAGCGTAAAAGCACTATATTCACTAAAAAACTTATCTAAAATTAGTTTTAATAACCATGCGGCGATGGGAAATAGAAAATTATGAATGAAAAACAAAGGTGTCCAAAATCCACCTAAATAAGTTGCGAATGTTATCACAATAGGAGAAATTGGGCGTGTGTGCCTGTTAGGGTCGGAAGTGTATAGATTATAAACTTCTGATATACTGTATTTTCCTTCCTGGTATTGGTATAATATTTCTAAATGATTTAGGTCATCAGACAGCACAGCATTATCCCCAAGTAAGACAAATGTCCCTTGTAATAAGATAAAAAATAACGCAGTTAATAAAAAAATAGTTTTTTCTATTTTCATAATTCTTTTATCGTGTTGATGATGTATTCTACCTGTTCATCGGTAAGTTCGTAGAACAGAGGAAGTCTTACAAGACAATCAGAAAACATATCTGAGTTTGGAAGCTCGCTTTTTCGGGTAGAATATTTTTCATAATAAGAACTCTTGTGCAGAGAAAGATAGTGGAAAACAGATAGAATTCCTTTGTCTTTCAGATGTTGGATGAATTTGGTTCTGTCATCTACATTATCACAAACGAGATAAAACATATGGGCGTTGTTAGTCGCATATTCTGGAACGAGAGGGAGTTTTGGTTTTTTAATCGAAACAGGTTCAAAGCTGGAAAGTCCCTCGTAATAACAATTCCAAATTTTGATTCTTTTATCCTGAATGTCTTTCATGTTTTCTATCTGAGCCCAAAGAAAAGCAGAGATAATTTCACTCGGCAGGAAAGAAGACCCTGTGTCTACCCAACTGTATTTATCTACTTCGCCTCTGAAAAACTGAGAACGGTTTGTTCCTTTTTCCCAGATGATTTCGGCTCTTTGGATAAAGCGGTCATCATTGATGCAGAGCATACCGCCTTCACCTGAAATAATATTTTTGGTCTCATGAAACGAAAAAGCTGAAATATGCCCAATGCTTCCTAGGGCTTTTCTTGTTCTATCTTTGGAAATATAGTAGCTATCTATGGCTTGTGCGGCATCTTCTATTACGATGATTCCGTGTTTGTTAGCTATTGACATTATTTTATCCATATCACACGCTACACCAGCGTAATGAACCACCACGATTGCTTTGGTTTTTTCTGTGATTAAAGCCTCTATTTGGTCAGCATTTATATTAGGATTGTCAGAATAAGAATCTGCAAAAACGATATCTGCGCCTTGTCTTACAAATGCCAGCGCAGTGGACACGAAAGTAAAACTAGGAACAATGACCTCGTCGCCTTCCTTGATATCCGCTAAAATAGCAGCCATCTCCAATGCATCTGTGCAGGAAGTGGTAAGCAGTGTTTTTTTGAAACCAAATTCTTTTTCAAAAAATTCTTGACATTTTTTAGTAAAAAAGCCATTTCCAGAGATTTTCCCTGATTTTACAGCTTCTTCTATATATTGCATTTCTTTACCAGTAAGGTAAGGTTTGTTGAATGGTATCATAAGCTATAGTATAAAAATTTTATATCATTAAAGATTATCGGAATTATTGCAATTATAATTATTAATAACAATTTATTATTACTAAGTTTCAAATATCGGCAACCTGTCAAAATGGAGATAAAAAGCATCATTTCTATTCCTGAAAGCCAGCGCGTTTCTACATGAGAATAAGCCACAAAACAAAATATAAAACAAAAGTATAAAAAAGGCAGCAAAAAGAAGTTTTTTCTAAACAAAAATATTAAAGGAATGAGTATAAAACCACCTATTGTCTTAAAATAGTATTTAAAAAGAAAAAGCAGATTAAACAAAGTCATTTTTATGAGCTGCACAGGATGGTTGAAGACAACATCGAGGAAGCCTTTCGGAAGGCTGTTTTCTCCATTTTGTTTTAGATATTCTCTTACATCATCAAAGGTATTAGCCCTCCAGATAGACCATGGTCTGATATTAAAAATACCAGTGCTTTTTTCTATTTCTGAAATAGCTAAGTGGTTTTTCTGAATCCAGTTGACGTCTTCTGGATTTTTGTTGTAAAAACTAAGACCATTCCCTACTATGATAGAAGGAAAATGGATAATAAGTATAGTGAAAATGAGAGGAATAACGAAATAGATTAGGTTTTTCACTTTTGCATTAGAATAGTATATCATGTATAAAACGAAAGGGAAAAACAGAATGGCTATTTCACGAGTACCAAGACATAATCCGAGTATAAAACCTATGATAGAGAAATAATAATGTTTAGGCGATTCAATATTTTTAATGGAAAAGTATATGATGATAAGGTATAACAATCCCATGAACGAATCATCATTGGCTAAAATATTAATGAATTTTTGGCTGATGATATAAAAAATGTAAATACTACAAAGGAAGTAGGTGAAATAGATGTTAATATCAAACCTAATGGATATTTTGTATAATAAATATACGCCTAAAATAATGGTCAAAATAATACACAGACTATTGAATATAATAAAAGTCTCCTTAACATCTCCAACTAGCAAATAGATAGGATAAAGAGCAAAATTATACATTACAGAAGTCCCTTTTTCTATTTCAGAATATGCTCCATTGGAAATAAATCTTTGGAATAGCTCCATATATAGATCTCCATCTGTGATGGCGCCCCAGTCCTTATTTAAAAAGAGAAAAGCACAGATTCCTATTTTTAGTAATAGAAAAGGAACAAGCACAAAATAGAAATTTATAGTTTTCATCTTAGTTTATATAAAAATTATAATCTTGAATATTTTTTTTCTTTAAGCAGCAAAAATTTTTTCTCTATATAATTATATGAAAAATAACTAATGAAAAGAGTGATTCCGATGGTTAAAATATACTGCATGACAAGTAGAAAAATCATTGCTCCTCCACTATTTACAGGGAATATAACCGTTTTAAAATATTCTAAAACAGGAAAAACTAAAAACATAACAAAAGGGTGATACATGTATATTCCGTAAGATATTTTTCCCATTTCATCAAAAATCTTTGAACGAAAATAAAAATGATTATTAACGGTCAAAATAATAAAAGACAAGAAAAATATACTGATAACGAAAGACTGTGTATATTTATCAAAAACAGAAAAAAATGATAGTATAAGGATGATAAGTAAATTGATAATATAGAAAATCTTTTTATCTATGATAGGACTTATTTTTTTGAAATAAGACGAATTAATAAACAGCCCGCCAATACAGCCTATGAATAAATATTCATATCTAAAAACAGCAAAAAAATCTACTTTGAAGAAAAAATTTAAAATAAAAATCAGAATTATACTAGACAACAACCATAAATAAGGCCTACTTCTAAAAACAAATAATAATAAAACAGGCCAAAATAAATAAAATTGTTCCTCAATAGATACAGACCATGTCTGAGAGCCGCCTACTAGTGTGATGCCTTCGGAAAGTCCATAATTAGATAAAAAACCTAAATAAGACCAAAAAGTTTTTGGTGAACTATAATCTGTAGTGAGAACCGCGTTGTAATAGGTGTTTGGAAAAGTTTCAAATAAGCCGAAATAAGCCGAAATAAAAGGGATAACGAACAAAGAAAGCCCTATGATAATGTAGTATAAAGGCCAGATTCTCAGAATTCGTCTCATATAGAATTTTTGAAAATCAAAAACCCCAAATTTCTTTTTTTCTTGAACGATTAGATGTGTGATTAGAAAACCACTCAGTACGAAGAAAAAATATACAGAATGCTTCCCCAAAGACTGGATGAAATGATGAAAATGCGTATTATTTGCAAGGGAATATGTGTCGTTTAGTGATGCGTTTCTATCATCATATTTTAGTAGCTCTATATGATGAACCAAAACTCCTAATGCTGCAACGGCCCGAAGTTCATTTAGCCCTTTTAGAAAGATATTGTCGTTTTTCATCATCTTACAAATCTTGCAGGATTTCCTACATATAGTCCTTTTTCTTCGATATCTTTTATTACAACTGTCCCGCCTCCTGTTCTTGTTCCTTCAGTGATAGATATATTGTCTATTATTATAGAATTTATGCCTATTATACATTGTTCTTTTATGTCCACAAATCCCGCTATAGAGACACATGGAGAGATAAAGGAATGAGTTCCCACTGTCGTGTCATGAGCAATACTGCTGGAAATGTTAATCAAAACATTATTTCCTATTTTTACATTTTGGTCAATCACGCATCTTGGATAGATGACTGTTCCAGCTCCTATTTCAGCGGAAGGATCTACATAGCATGAGGAATGAATAAAACTATAAAAAGGGATGTTATTCTGATATTTTTCGAATAGCATCTTTCTGGTATTCATGTGGTTATATCCTACACCAATCAGTAATTCATCAAAACTATTTTTCGAATATTCGTCTAAAATATCATTAGTCCCGCCAATAACAGGAATAGAGTCGATGATAGTCCCTTTTGGCTGGAAATCATCAAAAAAAGTAACCACTTTATCCTCTGTATCCGTTTGTACATGGTGGGCTATCTGCTGTCCTAAGTGTGCAGAACCTATTATAGCTATTCGTTTCAATTTAGATTAAATATTTTTGCTTATGTAATTTTTTGCTTCTGTCCCAGTATTAAATATTAGATCCAATATAGAGACATTAGGCATAAAATCTCCATTAATTTGTTCATATTCAGGATATCCACTATAATCCATCCATTCTACATCTATTCCATTTAGTTTGAATAAACCCTCATCTATATAAGATTTAGCAGCAGGCCCAGACAAATATATTTTACTTCCAAGTTGTTTACAGATGTTGAGAAGTTTTTCATTTTTACCTTCAATCAATTCAAAATCAGAATCTCTTTTTATTTCTGTCTTTATTTCCAGAAAACTACATATTTCTCGAATTAAATACTCATTAATGTCAGTCAGCCTATCCATTTCCCCAGCTTTATTATATAAATGTTCTATCCAAGGAAAAACCTCTTTAAAGTATTTAGATTTAGCATATGACATTTGTAAGGTTCTAAGATGTTTTATATACCAATTTTTATGTTTTTCACTAATAAAAGTATTGTCAATTGATTGAAGGAGGGAGTTACTCTGTACAGGTATTGTAAGCCATTGTTGACCCTGATTTGTTTTTATGATATTACGATTTCTCCAATCATTTTTTGTGTATTGGACATGATCATATAAAACAAAAAAATCAACGCTTTTAATCATGTCAAAATACCCTCTCCATGGAATATAATTTGATTGTAAAATAGCTGTTTTCATATTTTTGAATTTAATTACACTTCTTCATCAATGATAAATGTAGGTCTGCCTTTTGTTTGGTCAAAAGTTTTTCCTAAATATACTCCTACAATACCTATACAGCTGATGATAATCCCTGATAAAAACCAAATAGACAATATCAGTGAACTAAAACCAGGCTGTGTAATTTTGTGCGTAATAGACAAATACAGATAATATATTCCCAAAACAAAAGATAAGATAGAAATACTCAACCCAAAGTTTATAAACAACCTAAGCGGCTTATCCGAAAAAGATATAATAACATTGAAAGCCTGTTTAAAAAGCCTTCCCACGCTATATGTGGATTTCCCTTCCTCGCGTTCGCCATGTTCTATAGGAATGGAAACACTCTTAAACCCAATCCAGTTAATAAATAACGAAAAGAATTTAACATAGTCTTTCATATCTAGAATGGACTTGATGGTCTTTTGGTGATAAATCCCAAAATTCGCTACATTATTATCAAAATTTGCTCCCGATAAGTAATTAAACACCTTGTAGAACAATCTGGATGTTAATTTCTTTAGAAATTTGTCTTTTCGGTTTTCTCTCTGTCCTAAAACGATATCGTATCCTTCCAGCGCTTTTTTGTAGAGTTTGGCTATTTCTTTGGGCTGGTCCTGCATATCACAGTCCATTACTACTACCCAGTCGCCTTTTGCTTTTGTAAGTCCAGCAAAAATAGCACTATGCTGACCAAAATTTCTGCTCAGACGAATGCTTTTTATCTTAGGATTTTGGCTGGAAAGCACCTTCATCACTTCCCAAGAATTGTCGGGACTGCGGTCATCTACCAATATGATTTCATAGTCCTCGCCGATTCTCTCCATTACTAAATTAATTTCAGAAACGAGAATCGGAAGGATTTTTTCAGCTCGGTAAACAGGACTTACAATAGAAATCATTAGTTATACTGTTTTTCGTAGTATTTTTGGTATTCTCCACTGGTTACATGCTCCAGCCAATCTTTATTGCTTAGGAACCAATCGATGGTTTTAGCTAGACCTTCTTCAAAAGTTACAGAAGGCTTCCATCCTAAATCTTTATTCAGCTTTGTAGCATCTATAGCATAGCGTTTGTCATGCCCTGGGCGGTCTTTCACAAAAGTGATTAGCTTTTCTGAATAGCCAGCAGGATTTCCAAGTTTTGCATCCATTTGTTTAATCAATTCTTTGATTAAGTCAATATTCTGCCACTCGTTAAACCCACCGATGTTGTATGTTTCTCCTGTTTTCGCTTCATGGAAAATTTGGAAAATAGCACGAGCGTGGTCTATCACGAACAGCCAGTCACGGGTATATTTTCCATCACCATAGATTGGCAGTGGTTTTTCGTTGAGAATATTAGAAATACAAAGCGGAATCAGTTTCTCTGGGAAATGATTTGGACCATAGTTGTTGGAACAGTTGGAAACAATGTAAGGAAGTCCATAAGTGTTTCCATAAGCTCTTACCAAATGGTCGCTGGCAGCTTTACTCGCGGAATAGGGAGATTTCGGGTCGTAAGGTGTTTCCTCAGTGAAAAATCCTGTTTCTCCCAAAGCACCATAGACTTCATCCGTAGAAACATGGTAGAAAAGATTTTTTCTCGGTTCGTTAGGAAATCTTCCGTGTGTATGCTCCGGATTCAGTGTCCAAAATTCTTTACAAAGATTAAGCAAATTAGCAGTCCCAATCACATTGGTATTGATGAAAGCATTTGGGTCTGTGATACTTCTATCCACATGGCTTTCCGCAGCGAGGTGTATCACTGCATCTGGATTATGTTTTTCAAAAACCTTTTTTAGTTCTTCTGGTTTTGTGATATCTGCTTTTTCAAAGATATAATTTGGTTCGTTTTCTATATCTTTCAGATTTTCAAGGTTTCCTGCGTAGGTAAGAGCATCTAGGTTGATGATTTTTGTCTGCGGAAGATTTTTCACAAACTCACGAACGACATGAGAACCAATAAATCCTGCTCCGCCAGTAATAATGATAGATTTCATAATTTTTATAGTTCTAATTTTAAAGAATTTCCATCCAAATAAACTGCTTTGGATTCCGTGATTTTTATTTTTTGTTCCTCAGAAAAACCGATGGTTTCTCCATTTTTTAGAGTAACATCATAAGCTAAAATATAGTTGAGAACAGGAAGGATAAAGTCATGCAAATCACTTCGTGACATTTGGCTGTCGATGATTTCTATTTCCTCTTTTCCGAATTCTTTCATTCCAAAAGTATAAAGGCTGTTTTCCCCTTCTTCTGAGCC
Organism: uncultured Flavobacteriaceae bacterium; assembly: GCA_963521545.1. Taxonomy (GTDB): domain Bacteria; phylum Bacteroidota; class Bacteroidia; order Flavobacteriales; family Weeksellaceae; genus JABCPE02. Next base: position 13,018 of record CAUQVP010000016.1, read on the forward strand.
GATAAGTCCGATGTAAATCCATAGAATCACAGGCAGATTCCCTTCTAATAAAAAGTCTGCAAAATCAATATACAAACCTTTTGGAAGTAGCAGAGTCTGGCTTCCTTGATAAACACCTATCGCATCAGGAGAAGTTCTGAGGATAGAGGCGTTAATCATCGTCATCAAAGAAAATTTCTCAACTTGACTTTTCGTTTTATCTAAAATAGAGACAATAGCGTGGCTGTCATGCTCTGAAACTTCTTTTTCTACATTATTCCAAAGGTAAGAATACCCAAATATTGACTCCAAATCTTCACTCGGAATAGGTGCTGGCATTTTTGCAATGGCAGCCATCATCCCGTTGATAATGAGCGTTGCTACTTCATCATCGCCAGAGATTTCAGAAACTTCTAGTCCCCAGTGGGATTTTAAATCTTCTAAAACTTTATCCAGTGAATAGCTTCCTCCTTTGAACATCGGCATAGAAAGCGCTATGCTGTTATTCTCTTTTTCAGGTTTTGGAGTTTCCTTTGTCTCTTTTTTCTTGAAAAAATCAAAAAGTCCCATAATTTCAGTGTTTTTTATTTTATAGTTTTTCTACCAATAGATTTATAATAAAATCCTGTGTTTTCTATTTGGTCAATAGAGAACATATTCCTACCATCGAAAATGGCTTTGTTCTTCATCTTTTCTGCCATAAGCTGGAAGTTAGGATTTTTGAACTCGCTCCATTCTGTCGCTATCAGCAGGCAGTCAGCTCCTTCCAGGCAAGAATACATGTCTTTGGTGTATTCTATTTTATCGCCAAAGATTTTCTTTACATTTTCCTCTGCGATGGCATCGTAAGCCGTTATTTTTGCTCCTTTTTCTAATAAAAGAGAAATATTATCCAAAGATGAAGCCTCTCTGATATCGTCAGTATTGGCTTTAAAAGCAAGTCCCCACATCGCGATTTTCTTGTCTTTGATGTTTCCGCCAAAATATTTTTCAATTTCAGAAACGAGGATTACTTTTTGAGCTTTATTTACATTTTCAGTAGCGTTAAGGATTTGGAAATCAAAGCTTTCTTCTTTTCCTGATTTGATGAGGGCTTTCACATCTTTTGGGAAACAGCTTCCTCCATAGCCTATTCCTGGGAAAAGGAAACGATGCCCGATTCTGTCATCACTACCCATACCGAGTCTTACTTTGTCTACATCAGCTCCCACTTTTTCGCAGTAGTTTGCGATTTCGTTCATAAAAGTGATTTTCACAGCAAGGAACGAATTGGCTGCATATTTAGTCAGTTCCGAAGATTTTTCATCCATGAAAATGATAGGAACTCCCGTGTTTGTGAATGGTTGGTAGATTTGGGCAATGATATTTTTAGCCTTGTCCGAACTAGAACCCACTACGATTCTGGCAGGATTCATCGAGTCTTCCACAGCAAAGCCCTCGCGGAGAAATTCTGGATTAGAAACCACATCAAAAGGAATTTCTGTTTTTGCAGAAATGGTCTCTCTCACTCTGTCAGCTGTGCCTACTGGAACGGTTGATTTATTGACAATTACTTTGTAAGAAGTCATCAGCTGACCGATGTTTTCGGAAACCTTCAAAACATAAGAAAGGTCTGCACTGCCATCCTCACCAGGAGGCGTCGGTAAAGCGAGATAAATCACATCGCACTCATCTAATGCTTCTTTTAGTTGAGTGGTAAAAAACAGCCTGTTTGCCTGTATGTTTCTTAAAAATATTTCTTCCAAGCCAGGTTCATAGATGGGAACGATTCCCTTCTTCATGTTTTCTACTTTTGTTTCATCTATGTCAACACAATAGACCGTGTTTCCTAACTCAGCTAGAGTGGTTCCTGTAACCAGCCCTACATATCCTGTTCCTACAATTGCAATATTCATTTAGTATAAAAATCTTTTCAATCTACAAAGGTAATATTTTTTAGTGAAATAAAATCTTTTCGGCGATAATTTGCTATAAATGAATAATTTTCTTAAATTTGCACACAGATTTACGGGAATAATGGTGGAAAGGCTTCAAAGGAAGGCCTTTTTTATATATCCTGAAATAAGCAGAAATATGGATTTTAAGACAAGGGTAGAAGAGCTGATACAGGCATTCTTAGAAGAAAGAAAAGATATTTATTTGGTTGATTTGAAAATATCTACAGGAAATGATGTGGTGGTTGTTTTGGATGGAGATGAGTCGCTTTCTATTCAGGATTGTTTAGATGCCAGCAGGGCGATAGAGTTTAATCTAGATAGAGAAGAAGTGGATTTTTCTCTTCAGGTGATGAGTGCAGGACTGAGCGAACCTCTCAAACTGCCAAGACAGTATAAAAAGAATGTGGGAAGGGAGCTGGAAGTCACGACAGAAGATGGAGAAGTGATTAAGGGAGAACTGCAGGAAGTGGATGAAGAAAAAATAGTTTTGATGCTGAAGTATAGAAGACCAAAACTCGTAGGAAAAGGAAAAGAAGATGTGGAGGAACAAAGGGAAATCCCTTACCAAAGCATAAAGAGAGCAATGATAGTAATTAAGTTTTAAAAATTTTAGTCAAAGTAAAAAAATATGGATAATTTAGCATTAATCGAATCTTTTGGTGATTTTAAAGATGAAAAAGGGATCAGTAAGATAGATTTGATGGCGATTATAGAAGATTCGCTAAAAACCTTGCTGAAAAAAAGATACGATTCTGATGACCATTTTGATGTAATTGTAAACCCTGATAAGGGAGATTTTCAGATATTTTTGAATAAAAAAATCGTCGAAGACCAGATGTCAGAAGATGACGATTTGGAAATAGAAATCTCTGAAGCGAAAAAAATAGACCCTACATTCGAGGTGGGAGAGGAATTTACCCAAGAAATACCATTGGCGCAATTAGGGCGAAGAAATATCTTGACATTGAAACAGATTTTGGCAACAAAATTACAAGAGCATAATAATGCTGCAATGTATGAAATGTTCAAAGATAGAATAGGTGAAGTGGTTGTAGGAGAAGTGCACCACATCCGTGGTAAGCAGGTAATCATCTTGGATGATGAAGGGAATGAATACATTTTACCAAAAGAAAACCAGATTCCAACAGATTTCTTCAAGAAAGGAGAAAGCATTAGAGCGGTGATTGAAAAAGTTGATTTCAAAGGTTCTAAACCTCAGATTATCGTTTCAAGAACGGCGCCTAAGTTTTTGGAAAAACTTTTAGAATTAGAAATTCCAGAAATATTGGATGGAACGATTATCTTGAAAAAAGCAGTAAGAATCCCAGGTGAAAAAGCGAAAATTGCTGTAGATGCCTTGGACGAAAGAATAGACCCTGTGGGCGCTTGTGTGGGGGTGAAAGGTTCTAGAATTCACGGTGTGGTGAGAGAGCTTAGAAATGAAAATATTGATGTAATCCAATGGTCTAAAAACCCAGAAATATTGGTTAAAAGAGCCTTAGGAAGTGTGGAAATCAACAAGGTAGAAATCAATGAAGATGAACAGTATGTGCTTGTTTACGCTCCAGTTGAAGAAATTTCAAAAATCATCGGAAAACAAGGACAGAATATCAAACTGGCTTCTTGGCTTACAGATTATGAAATAGATGTATACAGAGAAAAACAAGAAGATGATGATGTAGAGCTGAAAGAGTTCGATGATGAAATCGAGCAGTGGATTATAGATGAATTTACAAAAGTAGGATTGGATACAGCGAGAAGTATCTTGGACAAGGATACAGATGTGTTGCTCAACTTAGTAGATTTAGAAGAAGAGACAATAGAAGAGGTTAAGAAAATCTTGAGAGAAGAATTGGAATAAATCTTCTTTGTCTAAAATATAATAGAATAAACAAAAAAACAAAAGTATTCAGCTTTTTGCTGAACAAAAAGTAAAAATATGCCAAAAATCAGATTAAATAAAGCAGCAAAGGAACTTAATATTTCCATTCCAAGGGCAGTAGAGTTTTTGCAGAGTAAAGGGTTTGAGATTGATAGCAATCCCAATGTGTTGTTGGAAGCAGAGGCTTTCTCCGCATTAGAGCAGGAATTTGCAGCTGATAAGAAGCAGAAAGAGGCTTCACAGGAGGTGGTGATTTCTAAAGTTCCAGAGGTGAAATTAGAAACAGAAGAACCAAAAGCTCCAGAAGTGATTAAGGCTCAAGCTCCTAAAACAAAGATTATAGGCAAAATAGATCTGGAGGCGAAGCCTAAAAAGGAAAAAGAAGCAGAAGTAGCTTCTCCAAAAGAAGTTGTGAAAGAGGAAGTGGTAGCTCCTAAACCAGAAATTACAAAAGACAAAAAAACTGAACCTAAGGCTGAACCAAAACCAAAAGCAGAGCCTAAGGCAGAGGCAAAGCTTGTGGATACTGAAGAATCTTTCGAACCAGAGAAGATAGAAACTAAATATCAAAAACTAGATGGGCCAAAAATCCTTCAGACCGAAAAAATAGACTTGTCTCAGTTTGAAACAAAACCAAAACCTGCTGACAAGAAGAAACAAAGAAAAAGAATCCAAAAACCTGCTGGAGAGGATGCTAAACCAGTTAATAACAAAGCAGGAGCGGATAAAAAATTTGCTAAAGATAAGCCACAAGGAGGAAACCGCGATAAAGGAGGTAAAAAAGGAGGAAAGAGAGAGCGAGTAATGCCTGTGGAGCTTACAGATGAGCAGGTAAAAAATCAAATCAAAGAAACTTTGGAAAAACTTACTAACAAAGGTGGTAAGTCCAAAGGAGCTAAATACAGAAAAGAAAAAAGAAATTTCCGTAGAGAGCAAGATGAGCTTCAGCAGGAGCTAGAAGCACAAGATAGAACTCTGAAAGTTACCGAGTTTATCACAGTGAATGAGCTTGCGGCTCTTATGGATGTAAGCCCTACGGAGGTTATCTCTGCATGTTTCTCGCTTGGGGTAATGGTAACCATGAACCAAAGATTGGAAGCTGATATTCTGACATTGGTAGCCGATGAATTTGGGTATAAAATAGAATTCTCTGATGCTGATTTGGAAGATAACTCAGAAGAGGAAGCAGAAGACAGCAAAGAAGATTTATTACCAAGAGCACCTATTGTTACTGTAATGGGGCATGTGGACCACGGTAAGACATCATTGCTAGACTACATCAGAAAAACGAATGTTATCGCTGGTGAGTCGGGAGGAATTACCCAGCATATCGGTGCGTACAGCGTACAGCTGGAGAATGGCAGACACATTACTTTCTTGGATACTCCTGGGCACGAGGCGTTTACAGCGATGAGAGCCAGAGGAGCGCAGGTAACGGATGTTGCAATCATCGTTATCGCAGCCGATGATGAGGTGATGCCACAGACCAAAGAGGCGATTTCTCACGCGCAGGCGGCAGGTGTACCTATGATTATTGCATTAAACAAAGTAGATAAACCTAATGCCAATCCAGATAAAATCCGTGAGCAGCTTTCAGGATTGAATATCTTGGTGGAAGAATGGGGAGGAAATGTTCAGGCTCAGGAGATTTCAGCTAAATTTGGTAATAATGTAGATTTACTTTTAGAAAAAGTTCTTCTTCAAGCAGATTTATTAGATTTAAAAGCTAATCCTAATAAACCTGCATCAGGAGTAGTGATAGAGGCATCTTTGGATAAAGGAAGAGGGTATGTTTCTACGCTATTGGTTCAGGCAGGAACACTCAAAGTAGGAGATTATGTCCTTGCTGGGAAAAACCATGGCAAAGTAAAAGCCATGCTGGATGAAAGAGGGCATAACCTTCAGAAAGTAGGGCCTTCTACACCAGTGACAATCTTAGGTTTAGATGGAGCGCCTACAGCAGGGGATAAATTTAAGGTTTATGAAGATGAAAGAGAAGCAAAATCTATTGCAAATAAGAGAGAACAGCTCCAAAGAGAGCAGACAATAAGAACGAAGAAACATTTGACTCTGGACGAAATCGGACGAAGAATAGCCCTTGGAGATTTCAAAGAGCTGAACATTATCCTAAAAGGAGATGTGGATGGTTCTGTAGAAGCCCTTACGGATATGCTTCAGAGATTATCAACAGAGGAAATTCAAATCAATATCCTTCACAAAGGTGTAGGGCAGATTACAGAGAGTGACATCTTGCTTGCGACAGCTTCGGATGCTATCGTTATCGGATTTAATGTAAGAGCTGGAGCAAATGCAAAAGACCTTGCAGAGAAAGAAGAGATAGAAATCAGAACTTATTCCGTAATCTACGATGCCATAGATGATGTGAAAGAAGCTATGGAAGGAATGCTTTCACCAGAGATTAGAGAACAAGTGGTGGGTAATGTAGAAATCCGTGAGGTGTTCAAAATCTCTAAAGTGGGAAGTATCGCAGGATGTATGGTACTTTCTGGTAAGGTGACAAGAAACTCCAAAGTTCGTCTATTGAGAGATGGAATCGTGAAATATGATGGTGAGCTGGAAAGCCTTAAACGCTACAAGGATGATGTGAAAGAAGTAACCAAAGGCTATGAATGTGGTCTTAACCTAAAAGGCTATAATGATATAGAAGTAGGCGACCTTCTTGAAATCTATGAAGAAGTAGCGATTAAGAAAAAACTGAAATAAATTTTATTAGATTAGTAGAAAAAAACTTTGGCAAGACTCTTTTGTCAAAGTTTTTTCATTTATGGATGGATTTAGTTATTTTTGCTAAAAAATAAAATCGTGGATGTTTCTATTTCCATCATTGTTGCTATCTATAACCGCAGAGATGAACTTACAGAACTGCTGGACTCGCTTCTTGTCCAAGAGGATAAGGATTTTGAAATAGTCATAGTAGATGACGGCTCTTCCGTGGAGTTGCTTCCTGTGGTGGATTTGTATCAAGAGAAACTAAACATTCAGTATTTCAAAAAACAAAATTCAGGGCCAGGGCTTAGCCGAAATTACGGAGCAGAACGAGCTAAAAACAGCTGGCTAGTTTTCTTGGATAGTGATGTAGTTGTCCCAAGCGATTACATTAAAAACATTAAAAATAATCTTCAAACCGAACCGACAGACGCCTTTGGTGGAGCGGATAAAGCTGATGAAAACTTCTCCAATCTACAAAAAGCGATTTCCTATTCCATGACTTCGGTTTTTACAACGGGCGGAATTCGTGGAAGCAAGAAAGCGGTCAGTAAATTTCAGCCCAGAAGTTTCAACATGGGAGTGAATAAGGCGGTGTTTTCGGCAGTGGGAGGTTTCTCGGATATGAGAATCGGCGAAGACCCAGACCTTTCTATGAGGCTTTGGGAAAATGGCTACAGCACTTGTTTTTATGAAAATATAGCAGTCTATCACAAACGGCGAACGAGTCTGAAAAAATTCTCAAAACAGGTCTATCAGTTTGGTATTGCCAGACCCATTCTCAATCAGCGCCACCCTCAATATACGAAACCTACTTTTTGGTTTCCATCCTTATTTTTATTAGGATTTTTAGGAAGTTTTCTGCTTGTTTTTTGGACAAAAATACCGCTTCTGCTGTATGCTTTTTACACTTTATTGATATTTGCACATTCATTATTTAAGATGAAAAGCCTGCCGATTTCAGTGCTGACCATTGTCTCCACTTATGTCCAGATGTTTTCCTACGGCTGGGGATTTCTTAATTCTTGGGTAAAACTAAACATCCTAAACCAAACGCCTAAAAAGGCTTTCCCTACACATTTTTATTAAAGGGAAGATTTAGTTTTTATTGATTTTTATTTCTTTATCAAAGATATTCACGCCGCCTTTCACGCCAAAATCCAGCGTAGTAACAGGGTAAGCTATACAAATGCCTTCCTTGTCAAAGCGTTTTTTTATCCGTATGATGGCCTCGTTCATAGCTTCGTAGAAATCATCATTGGTCTCAAATTTTATCCAAAACCGAAGTACAAAATCAAATGTAGAATTTCCAATATCTGTGAAATATAGATCCACTTTTTCATCAGGAAGCAAGGTTTCTATTTTCTTGATTTCATCAAGAGCGGTAGCCTGCACAAACTCCAAATCATCTCCATAAGAAACGCCTGTTTTTAGGATAATTCTCCTTTTTTTCAAAGTGGAATAATTGGTAAATGTTCCGCTGTAAATAATTTGATTTGGGATAAAAACATCCTGCCCAGGAATGGTTCTTATGGTCGTAGTTATCAGGCTGACCTGCGTGACAATGCCGTATTTATCATCTATCTCCACCCAGTCGCCCTCCTTGTATGGGCTGTGTGTTTTTAGAAGCAGTCCCGCAAAGATGTTAGATGCTACATCTTTGAAAGCGAAACCAGCAATAATTCCCACAATTCCAGCTCCTGCAAGCAGATGCGAGAAAACTTTGTCTAGTCCCAAAAGTTCCAAAGCGAGATAAACTCCTGAAAACAGGAAGAAACAATAAACCGTAGAAGCGATGATGTGGGCGATGTTTGTATGAACCTTGAAAGCTCGGCGACTGATTCTTTTGGCTATTTTGGCTAAAAAGATAAACAAAATAAGTACGATAATCGCCTCCACTATCTTTGGCAGAAAATGCACGATGGATACTTCCCAGTTTTCTAATACTTTTTCTATTTCTATACTCATTAGGGAATCTTTCATAATGTTACTTTTTTTTGGTTAAAATTATTCATCAAAATAAATAAGCTTTGTCTCGATTACCTTTTTGTCTATTTTTTCTAAGGCATTTTGGTAATCTTTTACCTGTTTTTGGTGTTTTTTTCTTTCTTCTTCACCTGTTTTGAAATCAACGATAATGTAGCCTTCATCCTTTTTTATGATACGGTCTGGTCGGTAGAATTTTTGCTCTCCATCTTCCAAAGTGACGAGAATTTCTCTTTCATTGATGATTTCTTTCTCGTTTCCACTGAAATATGGAGCGTATTTTTCATCATTTAGAACTGGCGAAATTCTCTTTGTGATGATTTCTTTTTCTCTCTCGGTAATTGTTCCCAAGCGGAAAAAACTATCCAAGACCTTTTCCATATCATCCTTGTGGTTTATTTTCGCTAAAATATCATGAATGAGAAGACCCATTCTTGTTTTCTCTTTTCGTTTTTGATAGCTTTTAGATGGCGTGGCGATTTGGATATTAGCCAGTGATTCCCCTTGTTTGTGGATGGATGAGATGCTCATCGTTGCCCATTCTTTTTTCTTTTGTTTGGTTTTTTTTCTGAGCAGATCTTCATTTGTTTCAAATAAATCAAAATTATCCACATTTTCCGTATTGTATTGATCTACAAAGTCAAATATTTCCAAATAATTTGCCGAATTGCTTGGCTTTTGCAGATAAAGGAAAAGCTGTTCCACAGGGCGTGTGGTGGCTACATACTGCACGCAGAGGCGGTCAATGAAGTTTTTATAGACATTCTCACTGTTGAATATTTCTATATCTTCATCGTAGGTTTCTAAACCTTTATCAAAGCCCGAGATATTCACCGCACTGAGAGCGTTTTCTCCTTCCAAATCATACCATTCTGTGAATTTGGAATCTTGGCTTTTGTTTTCCATCGGCAGGAAAACCACAGGAAACTCCAGCCCTTTGGCCTTGTGGATGGTCATTATCTGCACGGCATCTATATTTTCGGAGGCTTGGATGGAGATGTTTTTGCCTTCCTCTTCCCAGAATTTCAGGAAATCTTTCAGGGTCATTCCTGTGTTTTGGGAAAAGCCATAGAGCATTTCCAAGAAATTGAGAATGAAATCCATTTCCTTGTCTTCGACAGAAAATTCATAAACGAAATGTTCTATAAAGTTATAAAGATTGAGGTTCGGAATATGAGAATGCGCCAAATCCAGCCCGTATCTTTTTTTGATAAAGTCAAATGTTTCCTGCTGCCCTTCAATGGCTAAAATTTCCAGCATCTCTACCGAAAAATCATGGATTTTGATACGCCCTAAATCATTGAGATAGTAGAACAGCATCACTAGAAATTTTTTGCTTTTCGGAGTGGCTGTCCAGTTTAGAAATTCTATCAGAGCATTCAGGGTTTTAGAGAGATTAAGGGTAAGCCCTCGTTCGGAGATGGTTTTTATAAAGGTTTTTTCTCTGTTGTAGAGCACTTCTCTGTTTCCCAAAAGCTGAGAATAGTTGAATATATCATTATTCCCTCTGCACAAGATGGTAATATCCGAGAATCTAAAGCCATTATCCAGACACTGCTGAATGTCCTGCTGCATCTGGTCTGCGGTATCTTGGTAGAAATCCTCTTTTTTTGCGTTTTCTATCAGATTTACTCTTACTCTTCCGTCGATATTGGTTTTGGCTTCCTGCTGGGCTTTTTCGCCAAAAATTTCTTTATGCTCAAAATCTCCCTGATCGGAAATGTATTGGTAAAGTTCATTATTAAACCTTACGATGTTCCTCGCGCTTCGGTAGTTTTCTTTTAGTGAAATGACATCGGCAGGGATAGGCGCATTTTCTTTATGATTGATGATGTTCAGCATCAGCTGGCTCTCTCCGCCACGAAAACGGTAAATACTTTGTTTAGGGTCTCCCACGAGGGTAAAACTGGTATTATCCGAAGAAATCGTGTGGTCTCGCAGCGGCAGGAAATTCTGCCATTGCAGCGCTGAAGTATCCTGAAACTCATCAAAGAAGTAGTGCAGATAGCGAGTTCCCACTTTCTCATAAATGAAAGCCGAAGGCTCGTTTTTCAGGTTTTCATTGATGATAATATTAAATTTAGAAAGCAGAACCAAATCGTTTTCTTCCTCTATTTTGGCAAGTTCATCTTGGATTTCCTTATTTACCCGAAGCGGAAGCAGGGCGTGAAGTATTTTTTCTTTTTTCTGTGTCAGGATATAATTGCTGATGAGCTTTCTCCTGCTTTCCATCAAAAAGCTGAGAATATCCAAAATATCCTGCTCCTTGTGTTTTGACTTAGATGAAGCAACTTTTTCAAAAACTGCCAGTGCGGACTCTTCATTCGATGGGAAAGGGAAATCTTTTCGCTCCTTGTTGTAGAACTTAGCGACTTCATGGAAAAACTTGGCAATGCTGTTTCTTCCGCCGCCAGAGAAATCCTCTATTTCCAGCCCTCTTTCTTTGATAAGGGATATCGTATCCTGTGCTATTTTCAGAGAATCTTTCTTGATTTCGGTGAGGTTTTTTCTGATGTTGTTTTTGGCGTTTTCGTAGGCTTCCCAGTCAAAATTTTTGTTCTCCAAAAGCCTTTTGTAGTGGATATCTTTTACAAATTCTTTTGCCGATTGGTAGAGCGTTTGGCTCAGATTTACCCGCTCGTTATTATCCAAACTATAATTTACAAAATCTATGAAAGTCTCCGATACCTTTTTGTCTCCGCCTATCTTGTCCAGCATCTGGTCTACGGCTTCTATCAGGTATGGTTCGGGTTGAATTTCCAAATTAAAGTTCTGCGCCAGTCCCAGCTCGTAGGAAAAAGAGCGCACCAATTTAGAATTAAATCTATCTATCGTGCCGATGTTCAGCATGGAGTAGTGATGCAGAATATAGTCCAGAACCGCTTGGGAACGGCGGTGTAGTTCATCAATAGGAATATTTTTGCCCTGTTGGCGGAATTTTTCCTGTATGTCCAGCAGTTCTTGGCATTGGGCATAGTTTTCAGCTGTGAATTTTCCCAGCCACTGGAGTATTCGTTCTTTCATCTCATTGGCAGCCTTGTTGGTAAAGGTAAGGGCAATAATATGCCGAACAGCATCTGGTTCGCTGGGATTTTCCAGACAAAGCATTAGAAGTCTCTGTACGAGGGTGTAAGTTTTGCCCGATCCAGCCGAGGCATTGATGACAGTATAAGTGGATTTCATTTT
>CAUQVP010000017.1:0-23878 GCA_963521545.1 uncultured Flavobacteriaceae bacterium
CGTTTACGGTTTTCTAATTATTTTATGGTTTTATTGTGAATTTTTAATAATAAAAACAACACATTTGGAATATTACCCAAAATCTCAACTATACAGACTAAAATATGAGACCTTTATGAACCATTGTAAAGAGCTGTAATCATCATTATGATACTCATATTTATTAATATAAAACAAGTATTGAATCGTCACAAAACTCTCATCTTTTAGAGTAGAGTTTATATAGAATTTTCCTTCTTCTTTTTCTACTGTATATATTTTTTTAATCCTTTCCATGCCAAATTTTCTATATATATTCATGATTTTCTCATCAAGAGTATAAATTTCCTTAGGATTATAAAAGTATTTAATAGGAATCGCTCTTTTAAAATTAAGAACCTCATATAAAAACACTGTATAAGAAGAATTTTGTTTGTAATAGTTTTCGTATATTATCTGTAAATCTTCTATGGAAATCTTTCCTATTTGTTCAGAGTTATGTACTTTGACAAATACATATTCTTTTAATTTCATTACATAAACTTCTACAGTTTGCTCAGTGGTATTTCCTTTTTTTGAGGAAGATGTAAAGTTTTCAATACTATCTAATGAAAATAAATCATCATTTCCAGAACAAGACATTAATAATAATACAATTAGGATTTTTAATCTATTCAAATACATAATATCAATTACTAATAATATTTAATAATAAACTCCTATTTAGAACATAAGTACAGCACCATACATTATCAACTTCCTTTATTCTGACAGGATTTTCTTCTTCATAAGTATCCAATAACTTTTTATACCTTATCTCATCTAAAAATATTTTGGATTTATCTTCAGCCCATATTTTTATAGCCAATTCCAAACTATCTGATTTACACTGACTAATATAAGTCCCTCCTCTATATTCCGCAATGAAAGTATATATTTTATTCATTTTTTCTTTTGTTTTTTTATTTTAATAATCTGGAATATTATCGTAGCTATTTACATTTTTCTATTTCCTGCGAAATTTCTTTGGAAAATGTTACTATTCCATTTAAATCTGTCTGAAACGAAAAATTAATAGAATTCATATAGCTTTCATCATACATTTTTCCCTCTACGGCGATGGCTCCTATATCGTTGATACTGAAAACTATCTCTATTGTTTCATCTATATTTTGAAAGAAAAATTTTCTTATTTTATATTCGCTCAAATCCTTTAAATTCCTCGTTAAATCCTCTAAATCAGACCTTTCAATATCCAAATTCTCTTCAGAAACCATAGTTTCCGTAGAAATACGCACCTTCATTTTGACGAAAACAGGCTCTTCTTTATTCAGCCTGACTATATCCGAAAATTTTATTTTTCCTTGGTTATCCTTTAAAATCATACTAAATCACCTTTAAAAACACTGATTATCATCTATATTTAAAATCTTTATATACTTTATTCTCTATCTTTCCATTTTTTAAAATATAGAAATAGTCGTATGTTTCATCAACATCTTCATCCATTTCATCAACATCTTCATCCATTTCATCAACATCTTTTTCTATACTTTTAGGATAAGACTTGTATTCTTTATTGTATTTTATTTTTATTATATCCTTTATTTGGTCTATTTTTTTAGGAAAAGCGTAGAAAAAAATTTTAAACCCATCCATTTCCGTTTGTCCTATACAATGCTCCTCAAAACCATCCAATTTTTCAAAAGAATACAGCTCTACTTTTATGCGATTCTTTTCGTGCACAAAAGCCACAGACAGAGTATCATTTTTACTGGTGCCTATGCTGGCGCCTTCCCGCTCATAAAACGCTCTAATAATAGATTTAAATTCTTCTTTTTTTATCTCTATATTATTAGGATTTTTTTCACAGCTCATCAGCAATAAAACAAATAGTATAATTATTCTTTTCATATTATTTCTTTTTAATTTTGGTTTTTATTATAATCTAAGAACTTTACCGCTTGCCTTGTTCTTTCTGGTATTTATAAATAACATAAATCATATATATAAATATTGATGAAAATAACAATACAACGGCTATGTTTTTAATATCATGCAACATGATTAGTATGTACAAAATCTCTGCCTGTAATAATAATGTCATTCCTAATAATATGATCTTCAATATTATTTTATCCAATGCAATAAAAATTGCAGACACAAAATTAAATAAGACCACACCAAAATATTTTTGTGTTTCTGTATCTTTTAAATCAATATTATGTCCTGATGCCCCATATATGACTATTAGAAAAGCATTTAATAATAGTATTAGCAATATCAGTTTTGTTTTCATTGTTTATTCTTCTTTTGTTGTTGATAAATCCCCAAAATTTCTTCCTATTTGCTACATATATTTAATAAAATATTATACTTAATAATGAGCGTTTCATTGTTTTTTTACTTTAATAATCTGGAACATTACCAATATTACTCTTCAGATCTATAAAAGTTTAAAACTTCTCCTGTATTCTTATTTATATTAATATATGCTTTACAAAATCTACAATTTAATTTTATTACTGTTTTCCAGACTTTTTCATTTGCTATTAAACTTATTTGATATGGTTTAAGCTCTTCTGCATCAACAGAATATCGTTTATTTATCAATATATCAATATATTTTATTAGTGTCTCTTCATCAGGTATTACATCTGTTCCATACCGTTCTATTATTGTGCAAGGCAACTCATCTATTCGTCTTTTTTTATCATTGCAGGGTTTATTCTTTCCTTGCTGTGCTAATAATAATGCTGGTAACATACATATTAATAATAAAAATTTCTTTTTCATTATGATTATCTTTAGTTTATTCTTTTTTTATTCCTTTGGCAATTTAGGATATTTATAACTCTATCTAATCTAACCCAAGTAATAATTGTATAAAACATATAATAGCTACCATTATTCCTATAATGATCACTCCCCATGCTCGGATTAAAACAAAATCAGACCTATTTTCTCTTTTATCTTTTATGATCATTTTATATGCTGCATAAGCCAATATAATCCCACTTATTCCAAGTTTAATTCTTGTATCCATTATTATTTATTTTCTATACCTTTTTCATTACAAATATTTATTTCAAAAAATTCCCATCAATGCCCAAAAACAGCCCCTGTGCAATTTACAGAAATTTTATTTTGGTTTAAAGCGCTTTTGTAGCGTTTTTTGTTTATCTTTGTCTTGTTTAACATTTAAAATTAAAGAAAATGGACACTAATGAACTAAAACAAAAATTCCAAGAACAAATAGAAAACGCTAAAAAAGAACTAGAAATCCTAAAAGGAAAAGCAGAAGAACTTTCTGGTGATGCCAAAGCAGAACTAGAAGAAAAAAGCAAACTTTTGGAAGCAAAACTAGAAGAGGCCGAAGGAAAATGGGATGAAATAAAAGACCTTGCAGAAGACAAACTAGATGATTTAAAATCTGACCTCGGCAAATTCTGGGATTCCGCAAAATCTAAATTAGACGATTTGTTCTAAATTATATAATTGATGAGAAATTATAGTTTTAGAAAACACAAAGAGTTTTCTAAATACATTAAAAGACTAAAATTTATTAGCCAATTTGTTCCTCAAAGTGTGAATGAATTAAGAGTTTCTAGAATTTATAAATGGACTAAAAACCATTCCACTATATGCAGTTGCTACCTTTGCTCCAATTCTTTTTCCAAAAAAGACAGAGCTAAGTCAAAGCACCAGCTAAATGAAGAATTAAAACTATATTTTGAGTATTAAAAAAACACCTCCTTTTCAGAGGTGTTTTTTATATTTATGTAGTCCTATTTTCCTACTTAAAATACTCCACTCCATTCTTGAAAATATTGTGGTAGTTGGCAGTTGGGATATTTTTCAGCAGTCCTTCCGCGAAGCGCTCTGGATGCCCCATTCTTCCGAATATTTTTCCGCTTCGGCTGGTAATTCCCTCTATTCCAAAGAGCGAATTATTCGGATTATACGGCATTCCGTGAGCTATTTTCCCTTCAAAATCAATGTATTGGGTAGCTATCTGCCCATTTTTATAGAGTTCTGTCAGCACCTCCTCGCTCGCCATGAAACGCCCCTCTCCGTGGGAAATCGGGATGGTATACACCTCGTTTTTCATGCCTTTCAGCCACGGCGAATCATCATTCACCACCTTCACATCCACCATTTGGGAAATATGGCGCCCTATCGCGTTGTGAGCGAGCGTAGGCGAGTTTTCATCCAAATCTCTTATCTCCCCATACGGCAGAAGTCCAGATTTTACCAAGGCTTGGAAGCCGTTACATATCCCCAGAATCATCCCGTCACGCTCCAAAAGACGATGAACAGCTGATTTCATTTGTTCGTTTTTAAGAACATTGACAATGAATTTCGCTGAACCATCTGGCTCGTCCCCTGCGGAAAATCCTCCTGAGAAAACAAGAATTTGAGACTGGTCTATTTCCTTTGTCCAAGCCTCTATACTCTCCTCCAAAAGGCTTTTGGTAAGGTTAATGAGCGGCAACGAAGTCACCTCTGCTCCCTCTTTTCGGAAAGCATTTTGGGTTTCGTATTCGCAGTTCGTTCCTGGGAAAATCGGCGCGAAAACTCTTGGTTTTGTGATGTTATGTTTCTTGATAATGATATTTTTAGGACTTGTAGAATTCAGCTTTTCATCGATGTTGATTTCTATTCTGTCTGGCTCGGCAGTTGGGAAAAGATTTTCAAAAGTCTGCGTATAAGCTGAAAGCAATTTACCAAGGTCAAACGCTTTTTTATTGATTACCAAAGTTTTTCCTTCGGTCACTTTTCCTATTTCATGAAGTTGGGAATGAGCCAGTTCCGTTTTACTTTCGATGATAAAACCACCGATGTTTTTCTCTAAAATCTGGTTTTCTGCAAGTTCCACCTCTGCACCGAGATGATTTCCAAAACACATTTTTGCCAATGAAACTGCCGCTCCGCCGTCTTTTATGGTCTTTACAGAAACGATGTTTCCTGCTTTTATCTGCTGATGAACGAAATCAAAAACCTCTTTCAAAGTTTCATAATCTGGCAGTCCATTTTCTTTATTTTGATGATAAAAATGATAAATATTATTTCCAACTTCCTTAAACTCTGGCGAAATAATATGCTTTTTCTGCCCATCTGCACAAGCGAAGGAAATCAATGTCGGCGGTACATTCAGATTTTGGTAAGTTCCACTCATAGAGTCTTTCCCTCCGATGGCCGCCAGCCCGAAATTCATCTGCGCATCATAAGCCCCAAGGAGCGATGCCAGCGGTTTGCCCCATTTTTCTGGGTTTTGACCTAATTTTTCAAAATATTCCTGAAAGCTCAATCGGATTTTTCTATAATCACCGCCCATAGCTACGATTTTCGCCACGGACTCCACCACAGCATCTGCTGCCCCTATCAGGGAGTTTTGCGAAGATATTTCGGCATCAAAGCCCCACGCTGCCAGAGATACCGTTTCCACATTTTTCGCGTCCAAAACAGGCAGTGTCTGCACGCTTCCCTCCATCTCGGTAATCTGGTGTTTTCCGCCCAAAGGCATAGCCACCGTAGTCGCACCGACTGAAGAGTCAAACATCTCCAACAAGCCTTTTTGAGAGGCTGTATTTTTATCCGAAAGTATTCTGATGAGGTTTTCTTCGTTAAATATTTCTGACTGATTTTCAAGTCTTTGAAGATGAGAAATTTCGGCATTTTGAGATTTTGCACAGCCGTTGGAATTTAGAAACCCTCGGCTCAAATCTACTATTTTAGCTCCTTTCCAGAACATCTGCATTCTGCCCGAATCGGTAACTTTCGCTACCTCCACAGCTTTGATATTTTCTCTTTCACAGAAATGGATAAATTGGTTTTTATCCTTGGCATCCACCACCACAGCGATACGCTCCTGCGATTCGGAAATGGCAAGCTCTGTTCCGTTCAGTCCCTCGTATTTCAAAGGTAAAATATCCAAATCAATCTCCAAAGAATCGGCAATTTCACCGATAGCCACAGAAACTCCACCCGCGCCGAAATCATTAGATTTCTTTATCAAAGTGGTAACTTCTGGGTTACGGAAAAGCCTTTGGATTTTTCTCTCTTCCACGGCATTCCCTTTCTGAACTTCGGTAGAAAGCGTATGTATAGAGGTCTCGTCCTGCTCCTTGGAAGAACCTGTAGCGCCGCCTACGCCATCTCGCCCTGTGGCACCGCCAAGCAAAATCACGATGTCGCCATTCTGTGGTTTTTCGCGTTTTACCCAAGTTTTAGGAACTGCACCAACCACGAAACCTACCTCCATTCTCTTCGCTCTGTAGCCTTCGTGATAGATTTCATTGACCATCGTAGTGGCAAGGCCTATCTGATTTCCGTAAGAAGAATATCCATTCGCTGCCTGCTTTGTGATGGTTCTCTGTGGAAGTTTTCCCTGCAAAGTAGCAGAAACAGGCTCTAGAACATCCGCCGCACCGCTCAGACGCATCGCCTGATATACAAAAGCACGCCCAGAAAGCGGATCACGGATAGCGCCACCAAGACAGGTAGAAGCACCACCAAAAGGCTCTATTTCAGTAGGGTGATTGTGCGTTTCGTTTTTGAAAAGAAGATACCAAGGCTCTTTTTTACCGTCAAATTCGGCTTCTATTTCTATCGTGCAGGCATTGATTTCATCAGAAACTACAAGGTTTTCTAATTTACCTGTTTTATGGAAATATCTGGCGCAGACCGTTGCCAAATCCATGAGCGAAATCGGTTTCGCTTCTCTTCCTAAGAACTTTCTTTTTTCTAAATAATCGGCGAAAATTTTATCTAAAGTTTCTTTAAACTCGCCTTTGAACTGAATGTCTTTCAGCTCGGTTTCAAAAGTGGTATGACGGCAGTGGTCACTCCAGTAAGTGTCCAAAACTTTGAGCTCGGTCTCGGTAGGATTTCGGTTCTCTGATTGGAAATAATTTTGAATAAATAGCAAATCATCAAACCCAAAAGCAAAACCGTGCTGCTTGTAGAATTGCTCTAGCTCGGCCTCATTAAAACCGATAAAACCTTCATGAACAATCACAGGAGTTGGTTTTTCCTGCGCAGGGATTTCTAGTTTGGACAAATCTTTTTCTCTACTCTCTACCTTGTTGATAAGCAAGTCTTTAACCTTATCCAAATCCGCGGAAGAAATGCCCTTTATCTCGATGAGTTTTCCGCTTCGTACGGCAGCATTGTCTGTTCCTGTAAGCAGAGAAATGCACTGCTCCGCCGAATCTGCCCTTTGGTCATACTGCCCAGGGAGAAATTCTGTAGCGAAATACTGCTCTGTTGCCGGATTTTCTGTGTGAATGATATCTGTAACTGGGTCTGCGAAAACACTACCTACCGTTTTGGAAAAATCACTTTCGGACAGCCCAAAAACATCATAAATATTATAAACTTTTACATTCTCTACTTTGGGAAGAATGCTTTTGATTTCAGTTAGAATTTTAGGACTTTCTACATCGAAAATCCCTTTTTTCTCTACGAAGATTCTCTTTTTCATTTTTTAGTTATTATAGGGAGTTCTGCAAATTTACATTTTATCCACTAAAATAACTACTACAAAAAGGAATAATTATCAATGATTTTTTTAAGTTTTTTCTGCTCTGTCTTAGTAGGCGTTTCCCATTTTGTAATCTGAACTACCAAAGCATCACATTTCAAAAAAACAAAACTGCTTTGAACATCTATCCAAAACAGTTTTTCCTTTCCACAATCCATTGTCCTTGCAATATTTTATGAATTCTTCTCTTTCAATATCTTTTGAGTTTGCTCTACCATCAATTTGTGAGCTTCTTCTTCTGATAAAGAATTCAAGTGCTTTTTCATATCTTGAACCTGCAAGAAGGCTTCCTTTCTGCTTTGCTGCCAGGAAGGACTTGTCCATTTGTGCATTTCCTCTAATATCTCTTTCTGTATAGATTCTGTATTTTCCTCTATATTCATTTAATGTAATTTAAATTGGTTTTAAATTTACTGGTTTTATTGTTTATTATTACTATTATTAAACAACTCAAACTCTTTTACAATCGGCTCAACCTTTTTGTTATTTTCTCTGAATACTTCTTGATATTTGAAATATTCTTTATAATTCTCTATTTTACTCCAACTTTTATAATCCGCTTGATTTCTTTTTTCACCAAAAGCAATTTCTTTTATAATGCTGTCAATCGGAATATGGAAATATTTAGCATTTTTCTCAATGTTTGCTATTTTATCTCCACCGAAAAGAAGCCAATATTTGAGGGACATATTTACCCATTTTTGAATTTGACCATAACTGAGCTCATTCCATTCTTTCTTAAGTTTCTCACATAGTTCCCTATGTTTTTCATCAAATTCTTTTTGATTTTTTATATTCAAAGAAATCAATTCTTTCAATTCTTTGAGTAAAAAATTTTCTGTTTTAAATTTTTTCTCCTTCAAATTATCAGTTCTCAGCGTTCTTGCAAAATCATTATAAGCCGTTTTAATTCCTGCCTTATCATACCCTTCGCTAATATCAAATTTTAACCTGACAAGAAAATCAAATTTCATTTTTTCTGAAATCAATCCCATAATTTTTATTTTTTAGAATAGTCATTACAAAGGTAAATAAAAAAACACTATCTTTATCATTCCAATAAAAAACATTCTACTTATGGGATATTATATGTTTGCTTACGGAGTAAAAACTCCTGAAATCAAAGCTGTTTTTGGCTCTAAAGATGAAGCCCTTTTACAAAAGGTAAAAGCCAATCATACTTTTAAAAACTATGCCGATGGAGACGATGACAATGAGACCATAAAAGCGCTTACTGATATTATTATGGGCAATCAGTATGATCAGGAAGGGTACATTTATGGCTATGCCTTTATCGGTATTTGTGCAACTTTGGGTGTAGAATTACCTTATAATCAGGAAATTAAGTTTTGGTATGAAACTGAACTCATCAGTCGTATACTTTTAGAAGACTGGAATATAAAGACTGAAATAGATACCGAACTCTTCCCTGCTGACCATTTTCATCCATTTTCTATTCCAGAGATAGACGATTTCCCTATGATAAGCCTGCTTGATAAGGAACACCTGCAAGCGCTTTCGGATTTATTATCAAAAGTACATAAAACTCCTGAGGAAATAGATGACTTAATCGATGGCGAAACTGATGATGAAGAAGACAAAGGCTATAGCTATGAACATATTATGGGACTGAAAGAGAACATCGCTTTTTGCCTTGAAAACGGATTAGATATGGTGGCTTTTTGCCATTAATTTCAAAAATAGAAAAGTAAAAAAGCTGTCGCAAAATAAGATTTGCGACAGCTTTTTTTGTTTTTAGTTACTTTTTAGTAAAACTAAGAGTCTAAATTTAAATTATTAAATTCTAGCTTTATTTCTCTAAAATAGCTTGAAGGGTATTTTATAAATCTCTTTTTAATTTATTCAGTCTTGTTTGGTAAGATTGGATATAGTTTCTTTTCAGACTTTCACTTAAAAAAGATTTATTGACCAAATCTATTACTTTATCAGAGAATGAGGTCATTTTTTTCATGTGTTTTTGAGCGAGAGCTTGGCTTATTCCCACTTCTTCGGCAAGAGTAAAAAACTGGGAAGCTATCTTTCCTTTGGATTTTGGATAAATTTTCTCTGATAAGGTAAAATCGGCATCTTCAATATGAATTCTAGTGTTCATCAAATCATAAGCTGGGGCAAGTTTGAAATCTCCCTGAGGAGTTTCGATGATAGAAAAATTCTTTAGATGAGCATCTCCATTGGAGAATAGATAGTTAAATAATATCAGCAGGTATAATTTATGCTGTTCCACCTGCCATGCGGGAAGATGCTGTTTTATAGCTGAAAATAAGTCCTTATAACTTCCTGTGTACTTATACTGTTCCCCATGTGTCTGAGGGGATTTTCCCAAAATGGAAGCAAAATCTTCAACGGCTAATTTCTCTCCATTTTTATCTAAATCAAAGCGTTTGGTGAGATAAGCAGGCGTTCCATCATCAAAAAATATCAATCCATTTTCCGCCGTTTCTATATTAAAAACCTGCTTAGCAATCTGCATCGTAAGATGCTCATTAGCAGGGGCATACTCTTTGTTTTTAGGAAGTTCGGAAATGGGTTTTAGGATATACTGCCCCTGTTCCCCTTCTTCTGCAAGACGCAAAATATCTTTGTCCAAGACAAGAGAATATTTGTCCTGAAAACCAGAAATAGAAATAAACAACCTATTCTGCTGAAAATCAGTCTTTTGGTTTTCCAAATTATATGTAAGAAAGTGAGAAACTTTCTTTCCGCCAAATAGTTTTTTCAGAGCAGATGGGCTGTAGGAAGAATAGCCCTCTGTCAAAAGACTTGGACAGACTTTAATTTCTAAAGGACTCATTGATTTATATTTTTATGATTTTAATAGCCCCGATGGTGTCATACTGGGCAGAGTGCAGCAGAATGCCGAAAGCGTCCTCTTCGTCAATCTTATATTTTTGGCTGATTTCCTTTTTGGCTTTTCCTTCAGGAAGCAGATGATAGAAAAAAGGAAATAAACTTTCCGCAGAATAAACGCTTTCTTTTTTAGGAAAACTGAGGCTGATGGGAGGGCAACTTTCATCAGAAAGCCATTCTTTATTGTATTCAAAAACAAAGGAAGCATCATCTAGCTGAGTCAGTTCGCCAGCTTCTTTATTCTTATATAAAACCTTAGCTTTTCTCATTTTTTATCTCTACTTTAATTTCAAATCCCAAAGCCGTGCATATTTTTTCCATGGTCTGTAAAGTAGGATTTCCTTTTCCTCTCTCAAATTCTCTCAGAGTACGGAGTCCCACTCCACAAATATCCGAAAGCTGTTCCTGTGTGATTCCCAGCACTTTACGCCGCTCTTTGATTTGTTCTATTAGTTCAAAAAATGCCATATAATTCATTTATGCAAATATAAATAATAATTTTCTAATTATCTCACTCAAAAATGCAATATAAAGCATAATTTGTTTTTGAAATTATTTTAAAATAAAACAGAAAAGAAACTACTTTTAAACATCATAGACAAAAAACTATTGCTCCAAATATCCTTTTTTTCATGGTTCTTCATCATCAAAATTCTCCAAATCCTCCAAATCCTCAAAATAAATAATCCCTAAATCAATAGTGTCTTTTTTATGATAATCTCTTTTATGAAACTTATATTCATAATATTTCTTTGCATTTATTACCTTATGAATTTCTTCCCTGCTTAAATAATAAAGATGTATTTTAGTCATATTTCTATTATCTCTAACTCCTCCATAGCCTTTCACCACAAAATCAGGCGTAATAAAACCTCCCTCATTATCCGTTTTTATAGTTTTCATAAAAAAACTGGAAAACTTATCATTATATATTTCTACTCCTTCTATAGGGCTGTTAGTGGTTTTTGAGTAAAGTTTACCCTTAATATGAGGAGCTAAAATATATTTTTTATTATCACAACTAAAAAGTATTATGATAAGAAACACGAAATTTAATATCTTCATTTTACTTTTATTTTAAGTCTGAAAAGTTTTTATTTATACTAATTTATTCCTGTTTTCGTGGGCTGATGTTCCCTGATTTTTCTAAATAAATATTCCCTAAATCAATGGTATCCATTTTTTCACTAGATCCTTTTAGTTTTTTCACATAAATTATTTTTTTGATGTATCCTTCTTTTTCTATATGAATATTATATGATAGTTGATTCTGTTTTCTCAGATATTTATAAGGCAGCATTTTTCCATCTACGAAAAAACAGCCGTTATTATCCGTTTCTAATACAAAAGCATTTGAAGCAAATTTATCTACATAAATTTTTGCCGCTATCACAGACTGGTTCTCTGCAGAAACTACTCTTCCTTTTATTGCATTATAGATTACATATGTTTTATTTTCACAGGAAGCCATTAAAACAACCATTATAAAAAATCTAATAACCTTCATTTTACACTTATTTTGAGCCTGAAAAGTTTTTTATACTAATTCATTCCTGTTTTCTCAGGCTGATTCCATGTTTTATTTTTCTATTTTTTTAGAATAATTGTATCTTTTCTTTTTGATGTGAAAAAATATACTGGAATATCTCTGTAATTAATACCACCTCTTATCGTATCTTTTTTGTATTCATTTTTCTCAAAAAATATTGGTTTATCTGATATTGTCTCTGGCTCAAACCTAAAATACCCATTATTATCTGTATAAGTTACTGTTTCATCTTTTGAATAAGTTACCTTTACATCTTTAATAGGTTTTTTGTTTTCACTAACAACCCAACCATGTATATATTCTCTCTTTGTCTGTTGATTATTACTATTGTCACAATTTACAAGACTTAAAAGTAATATTACTAAACCTAATATCTTCATTTTACACTTGTTTTGAGTCTGAAAAGTTTTTATTTATATTTTTTCTGATTTTCTAAATTATTGGGAAGATTGCCTCTTAAATATTCTTTCTCTATCCAGCTCAATAGTATCTTTATTTCCTGCAACTAATAGATAATCTATCTTTGCATCAGCACCTCCGCTCCGCCGTAAGTCAATAGAGTCTTTGACATTGTCCTTTTCCACAATTATGGGCAAAACAACTTCTCTGCTGTTTCTTTTTAATTTAAAATATCCTTTGTCATTTGTAATTGTGTAATTATGACTCCCTTTTTCAGAAATCTTCGCATTATTCACTGGTTTTTCATTCAAATAAATATACCCTTCATAATAATCTGAATTTTCTGAAAAACAAGAACTTCCGCTTATAACAGCCATTAAAAAAAATATTACAACTGTCTTTCTCATTTTACTTTTATTTTAGTCAACCAAAGTAATCCCAGAACATCTATCTCAAAAGCTATTATTTTCTTTAATGCGATTTTCCTTTGTGAGTTGTTAAAATTCTTTCCTCTAAACCTTTATCAAACGAAAGGAAAAACACAAAAAACATTATCACCAAAAATATTACTAAAAAAGATATAAATAATATTATTTTTGTTTTCTTAGTTATTCGTTTGTTTAATAAAATTACTAAACTTACTATAATATATATAATAAAAAAAATCATTTTATTTCTATTTTAGTAAACCTAAATTATCTTTATCTAAATTATAAATAGAAATAGTAAAGAACTATTTTATAACACTTCATATTCTGATTTTCTGATTTTCTGATTATTCTGCTATTTTATTCATTTTAAGGGTATCTTTTTCCTTTCTTAAAAATAAATATTCTATTTTACGATATCCTCCTCCCATTGGAGTTAGAAAAACTGTATCAGTTCTGAAATTTTCTTTTGTAAAAATTAAATAATTATTAACACTTTCCTTTTTTCTAAGTTTAAAATACTCATTGTTATCAGTATATACAGGATTATCCCTTTCTCCTTCTATAACCTTTACACCAGCCAATGGTCTGTCCCCTTCATACACATAGCCCGAATAATACTTTATATGCGTAGAATACAGAGCATATAACCAATAAAGTACTATAACCAAAAATAGTATTTTGAATATTTTATTTTTTTTCATTTTACACTTACCTGAAAAGTTTTTATTTATATTTATTCCTGTTTTCGTGGGCTGATTATATATTCTACTTTTCTGATTTTTTTAAAACCACTGTATCCAAATCCTCTATTTTAACTGGGACTAATCTATCACGAAATCCCTCATAATATCGTAAAAAATCTGTTTCATACCCTTTCTTTTTCAAATAGATATTATGTTTTAATATCTTTTTTTTCGCCTTTAATTCAAAATAGCCATCAGAATTTGTATAAGTCAAAAGACTATCCCCGAAATCATAAACCGCTACACTATCAATAGGCATTTTATCATTATTAATAACCCAGCCTTTTCTAAACAATATTTCTTCTTTTTTCTCTTCTTTCCTACAATGACTAAAAACAAAAACATTTAGTAGTAATAAAATAAATGATAAATTTCTCATTTTATATTAATTTTACTCAGCCAAAAAACCTCCTATTTTTCATATTTTGACATGTCTATGAATAGGGTGTCATTCTTACCTTCGATAAAAGAATACCTATCTAACCCTCCATGTAAAGTCCAAGCAGTTATTATTGTATCTATCGGCTGTTCCTTATAGAAAATAATTAGGTCTGTTATGAAATTAGGGGTCATATTTAGTTTAAAATAGCCGTTTGTATCGGTCATAGTGCAGGCTGTTAATTTATATCCCCTACATACCTTTATGTTTGGTAGAGGCTTTTTATTCCTATCATATATATGCCCTTCATAGTATCTAAAATCACTATAATCACTATTACCACCACAAGATGATATGATAACAAACAAGCTTAATAGAATATATTTTTTCATGGGATAAAAATTACGATTTATTCACTTTAAAATTTTTTGAAACACGATGATAGCTTATAAAAAGACTATTTTTTAATTTCCGTTGATATAATGATGTTTTCATACGCATATAAAATTGTACACCTCCCATACACTTTTTAGATTCAAGGTGTACAAAAGGTGTAACAAATATAAACAATAAAAGTGAAAATCGGAAAATTTAACTTTATATAATCATCTGAAAATCAAACCAAAGAAAGCCATATTTATTTGCCAATGCAGAACTTACTGAAAATATTTCCTAAAACCTCATCATTGGTAAATTCCCCAGAAATTTCCCCAAGGTGTTCCAGAGCTGTGCGCAGTTCATACGCCAGAAGTTCCGTATGAATACCAGAAACTACGGCTTCTTCTACTCTTTCCACAGAATCCAGCGATTTTCTGAGGGCTTCATAGTGGCGCTGATTGGTAATTACTACTGCATTTTCGCTACCTTTCAGAGTTTCCACAAAACTGGACAATTCTGCTTTGAGTAGTTCTATATTGATATTTTCCCGAGCCGAAATCCCCAGAATAGTATCCGTATAATCAGGGACAAGTTCCTGCTTCAGCGTTTGGTCTATTTCTGGAAGATTTTCAGCCGAAACTCCCTTGTTTTGGTCTATTTTATTATGAAGAAGCATCACTTTCAGGTCTGGGCGGTAGAATTCTTTTATAAAGCTGATGATTTCCTCCGCACTGCTGTCCTGCTCATCATAGAGATAAAGCAGCACCTTTGCCGATACTATTTTTTCTTTGGCTTTCTTCACGCCTATTTCCTCTATCGTGTCCGTAGTTTCGCGGATTCCTGCCGTGTCAATGAAACGGAACGCCGTGCCTTTTATATGCAGAACCTCCTCTATCGTGTCACGAGTAGTCCCTGCTATGTCGCTCACTATCGCTCTTTCTTCTTTCAAAAGAGCATTCAGTAGAGTAGATTTCCCTGCGTTAGGTTTTCCTATTATCGCCACATTGATGCCGTTTTTCACTGCATTTCCATACTGAAAACTATCAATAAGACTGCCCAATTTGGTTTTAAGATTAGCAATAAGCCCCTTCAGCGCAGAGCGGTCAGCAAACTCCACATCTTCTTCAGCAAAATCAAGTTCCAATTCGATAAGCGAAGTAAAATTCAGCAAATCTCCTCTCAGCACTGCTATTTCCTTAGAAATTCCACCTTTCAGCTGTTCAAGAGCAGCCTTTCGCGAAGCCTCATTTTCAGAAGCAATAAGGTCAGCAATGGATTCCGCCTGAGAAAGGTCTATACGCCCATTCATAAAGGCTCTCATGGTAAATTCTCCTGCTTTGGCGGTTCTCACGCCATTTTTCAGCAGAGCTTCCAAGATTTTTTTTGCGATGTGCGGCGAACCATGAAAAGAAATTTCCACCGAATTTTCCGCCGTGAAAGTCCTCGGCGCATGGAACACAGAGACCATCACCTCATCTATTATTTCTTCTTGGTCTTTTATAAAGCCGTAATGCACCGTGTGAGTCGGCACTTTTTCCAAATTTTTCCCTTCAAAAATTCTATTGACCACCGCCAGAGCATCCTGCCCCGAAACGCGGATGATACCTATCGCTCCCACCCCATCGGCAGTCGCAAGGGCGCATATCGTATCTTGATTCATAACGGCAAAGATAGTATATATTTAGCGAAAAACACGAGCAGACAACCAAACCGCTTTTCTCTAAAAATAAAATTTGGGTTAAAAAAGAAAATCCCTGCCGAAACCAGCAGGGAATTTTCCTAAAATAGAACTTAAAAACACAAAAATTCTATCAGCATTAATTAAAAAAATTAGTAAATGAAATATCTTTATTTAGTTTAAACTTTCAAATCTACACTCAGCCCCACAAGGGATTGGTATTTATCCAAAATCGGCTGAACTTCATTCTTTATAAACTCTTCTGTCTGCACTGGCGCAAATCCAATGAAGTTTTTCGGGTCAAGGACTTCCATGATTTTAGACTTATCCATTTTCAGCGAATTATCGTTCATAATGCGCTCTATCAAGTCGTTTTCTTTTCCTTCCATTTTCACTTTTTTACTCGCCTCCATAGAGTGCTGGCGGATAGTTTCGTGGATTTCCTGTCGGTCGCCTCCCGCTTTCACCTCTTCCATGATGATGTATTCGGTAGCCATAAACGGAAGTTCCTCCATAATGTGCTTTCTGATGCGGTTTTCATAAACCACAAGCCCATCCATGATGTTATTCCAAATAAGCAAAATAGCATCCACTGCTAAAAACGCCTGAGGAATCGTAAGTCGCTTATTCGCAGAGTCATCCAGTGTACGCTCAAACCACTGAGTAGAAGCCACCATCGCAGAGCCCGAAGAAACGGACATTACAAATTTAGCAAGAGCCCCTATTCTCTCAGAACGCATCGGGTTTCGCTTGTAGGCCATTGCCGAAGAACCAATTTGGCTTTTCTCAAAAGGCTCTTCTATTTCTTTCAAATTCTGAAGCAAACGAAGGTCGTTGGTAAATTTATGTGCTGATTGAGCGATATTCGAGAGCAAAGTTGCTGCTTTTGCATCGATTTTTCTATCATAAGTCTGCCCCGAAACACCAAAAACTTTTTCAAAACCAAATCTTCTGGAAAGTTCCTTGTCCAAATGTTTTACCTTGGTATAATCTCCACTGAAAAGCTCCAAAAAGCTGGCAGCTGTTCCCGTAGTTCCTTTTACACCTCTAAATCTGAGGGTTTCCAAGAAAAATTCTAATTCCTCAAAATCCAAAAGAAGAGACTGCAGCCATAGTGTAGCACGCTTCCCCACGGTAGTGAGCTGTGCTGGCTGAAAATGCGTAAAACCAAGCGTAGGCAGGTCTTTATATTTCAGTGCGAAATCAGACATTTTTTTGATAACATTCACCAGTTGTTTGCGAATAATGAGCAGCCCATCACGGATTTGAATCAAATCAGTATTGTCGCCCACAAACGCAGAAGTAGCTCCAAGGTGGATGATTCCCTTCGCCAAAGGAGCGACATCTCCGTAAGTATGCACATGCGCCATCACATCATGGCGGAATTTCTTTTCGTATTCTGCTGCTTTGGCAAAGTCTATATTTTGGACTTGTTCTTTCAGCTGTGCTATCTGCTCATCAGAAATATCTAAACCCAAATCTTTTTCGATTTCGGCAAGAGCAATCCAAAGCTGTCTCCAAGTGCGAAACTTATTCTCAGGTGAAAAATTATAAAGCATCTCCTCGCTAGAATAGCGCTCTTCAAGAGGATTTTTGTAAGAATTCATAGTTTATATTTTGATGCCAAAAATAATGATTTCTGATGAATTAAAAAATCATTTCCTTGCTAAAATTTATAAATACTTTTTTATTATCTTTCTCAAAAAAAGTAAATTTTAGTAAACTACTTTAAAACAAAAAACTTATTTCAAGCCAACTAGTGAACATGAGCGGTTAAGACAAGAAAATATAAAGTTAAGAAATGAGAAATTGCAAAAATATGACCTACAATCAGAACAAATACGAGCATTACAAGAAAAAATAGAGGAAATGAGTAAAAAATTAGAGCAAAAAGAACAAACACAAAACAACAACACAATGAATATTGCCTAATATTTTGTCCAGTTTTTTATGTAATAAACTGGACTTTTTATATCTTTGTAGAATAAAATAAAGACATTGACAACCACGCAATTCATAAACGATAAAATAAATTACCTGCCCAAAGGTTATATTTTCACCTATTCTGATTTTTTAACCGAAGAAAAACAGAATAAAGAGGCTATTATCAAAGCCTTAAACCGAATGGCTAAATCTGGAAAAATAGAAAAACTCTCCAAAGGAAAATTCTACAAACCTGAGATTACCCGCTTTGGTAAACTGAATCCCAATAATTATCAAATTGTTAAAGACCTGCTTGTAGACAATGGAAAAACCATAGGTTACCTCACAGGATTAAGTATTTACAATGAATTAGGATTTACGACACAGATTAGCAATAGTATTCAAATTGGGAAAAACAATATCCGTTCTCCTTTTAAGAGAGGTATATTCAATATTTCTATGGTACAACAAAAAAACACGATTAACAAAGAAAATATACCTTACCTTCAACTTCTTGATACATTAAGATTTATTAAAAACATTCCTGATACGACACCCGAAAAAGTCATAGTCAGGCTAATAGAAATTTTCAAAGACTTTCAAGGGAAAGATTTTAAAATAATGATAAGATTATCAATGAAATACCCAGCATCAACAAGAGCGATTTTAGGAGTGATTTTAGAAAAAATGAATATTGATACGGATGATTTAAAAACCTCGCTAAATCCCATCTCTACATACGAAATTCAGGGTATTGAAAACATTCTGCCTAACACCAAAAACTGGAACATCAAATGAAACTACACGAAGATAAAAAACAATTCCAAGAAGCAGTAAGATTTACAGCTCAGCAAATGGGAATATTAGATATTTATGTAGAAAAAGACTATTGGGTTTGTTATGCTTTGAAACAGATTTTCAGCAGTCCTGTAGCTGAATATTCTATTTTCAAAGGTGGTACAGCTCTTTCAAAATGCTATAAGGTCATTGAACGATTTTCAGAGGACATAGACCTTGTTGTAATAAAATCCAGTGAAGAAACTCCCAATCAGCTCAAGAATAAAATCAAAAAAATATCTGAAGTAGTAAATGAGGTTTTGCCTGAAATCCAAATCAGCGGAGTGACACAAAAAATGGGAATGAATAGGAAAACAGCACATTCTTATTCTCGAAACTTTGAGGGCAGTTTTGGACAAATTAGAGATGTTATTATTGTAGAAGCTTCTTGGCTCGGGTATTTTGAACCAAATGAAAAACGCCAAATAAGGACTTTTATTACAGAAATAATGGAACAAAACCATCAGCAAGAAATAATAAAAGAATTCTGTTTAGAACCATTTGATGTTTCGGTTCTTAATCCTAAACGCACTTTTTGTGAGAAAATCATGAGTCTTGTCCGTTTCTCCTATACCGAAAATCCGATACAAGATTTAAGAAGTAAAATAAGACACATCTATGATTTACACCAATTATTGAAAAACGAAGAAATCATAACATTCTTTGAAAGCAGTGATTTCCCTGAAATGCTGGAAAAAGTAAGAAAAGATGATGTTTTAAGCTATAAAAACAATAACAACTGGCTTTCTCAACCACTAAAAAACGCTTTGATTTTCAAAAATTTAGAAGAAGTTTGGAAAGAATTATCAAATACTTATAATACAGATTTCAAACATCTAGTTTATGGTAGCTTACCAAAAGAAGAGAATGTTTTAGATACTTTGAGAAAAATAAAAACAAGGATAGAAAATGATTGAAAATATAGAATACAGCAGTATGATTATTACTTCTTTATATGATTTAGATGAAATGGTTAAACAATTTATACCATGTGGAAACCAAGAACCTAAAGCAAAAAGAATCTATTTTACTATTACCAATGATGAAGGTGAATTATGTATAAGTAAAGAAGAGTATGAAAAAAATAAAGAGGATGAGGGATATTTTCACACATCTTTAAATTATAATGAGTTTGATACTTTTTTTGATAAAGAAGTTTGGGAGAATGATTTTTACCACTATCTCTATAGTTTCAGACCACCCATTGAAGACCTCATCACTAAATCTTTTTTAGACACTATAAAAACCCTTGAAGAACATAAAGCAAAGGTTTTATGTATAGATTTTATTAACAAGATTAATGATTCTAATGCTTTTTTGAATGACATATTAGAGGATGGTGATTGGAAACAAAATAGCAATGAATTTCAAAAATTCGCAGCCTCTCATTTTTTAGAGTTTAATGAATCTCTTTACCCAAATATTAAAAGAATTATTACGAATATTTTTCCTGAACTCTTGAAAAACACTGTAACTATTGAATCTTTATCTCAAAATACCAATCAACCTTATTGTAAAAATATTTTCAGAAATAAAGAAGCAGAAGATTGGTTTTATTCTATGTTAGAAGAGTTTAATGTAAATAATGGAGAACGAGGTTTTGGGGCTGTGATTGGTGGTATTTTTAGAAATAGTAATTGTAAGAATCATATATTAAAAAGTCATTTAAAACAAAAAGAATACATCCAATACCTTAATGAGAGATTTAATAAAACCATGAATCTCACAAACATTTCTAATTCTAATAACTATTCAAACGATATAGAAAAATTTATTCAATTACACATCTCTTCTTCCCCCGAATAAATTAGAATAAATCCGAATTTTCACCGAATAAAGAAGCCAATATATTTGCCTCATAGTTTTAATATCATAATTATGGAAACAAATATGTTAATCCAAATAAGCCCTGAGCAACTATCAGAGATGATAATTTCAGGCATCAGAGAAGAACTACAAAAGTTCCAGTCGGTTTCGGGAAAAAAGTCTAATAACAAAGACTTGATGACACGCAAAGAGGTATGTGACTACTTGCAGTGTTCACAAACAAGTCTTTGGGCTTGGACAAAAGATGGTAAAATCAGTGCTACAAAAGTAGGTAAGAAAAAAGTATTATACAGAAAAAATGATGTAGATATATTTCTCAATGAGCAAGTTTCAGCATAGCTTTTTACTATCAAAATTCTTAGGATAAACAGCTCAAGGCAATGAGGTGCACATCTTTGCCCTGACTTATCCAAAATCCCAAAATTTATTTTTTATGAAAACATTGATTATGTGTCATTTAAACATGACACAAGAAAACTTATTTATTAATCACAAAAAAATTAATTTATGCAAGATAATATTAGAATTTATTTTACAGAAAAAGTAAAATTTGAACAAATTATAAAGAAGAATCATGAATTTAATTGCACCATTAACAGCAATGACATTAAAAATGATAGGCTTGAGCATTCTATTTATCCTATTGTAGGACAAATCGGAACGCTAACTTATGTAATTACTCAAAATGGAGCATACATAGAAAATTCCCTACACAAGTATCACAATTCAAATACAATAGGACAAGACATCAACTACAATGACTTCTCATATTGTGAGATAACTCAAGCACTAAATAACTTGCAAAACCAAATCCCTGAATATGATTTTATCAATACAAAAATTACTTCTTTAGAATTTGGTTTTAATCTAAAATTAGAGCGGTCAGTTCAAGAAATCATTAAAAATAATATTCTTCTATGGAATTTTAAGCCTCATTATTTCTTTCAAGACAACAAGGGTTTTCTGATGAAAAAGTTCAAAATGAGCAATAGTACATTTAAGATTTATGACAAAGGTGCTCAGAATAATTTAGATTATCCCTTGCTCAGAATTGAGATAAAATATAACCACAAACAACTGAAACATAAAGATTTAGGAATTATAACTTTTCTAGATTTATATGACCCTAAAAAGCTACAATCCCTATTTCTAGATTTTCTGAAAAGATTTGACCAATTAATCATCGTGGACAATCGTTTTACCTCAAATTTATCAAAAGCAGATAAAGAATATTTGGGTAATCAGTTAGAATATACTTACTGGAACAGAAA
This sequence comes from uncultured Flavobacteriaceae bacterium, assembly GCA_963521545.1. GTDB lineage: Bacteria > Bacteroidota > Bacteroidia > Flavobacteriales > Weeksellaceae > JABCPE02. The sequence goes on from CAUQVP010000017.1 coordinate 21,809, forward strand.
TTTTGGTTCTGACAGTACCAAAAATAGACACAAGAAAAAGTTCCGTGAATTCATTCGATACAATAATCTAATGACTACTTTTCACTATCTTAAACAAAAAATTACAGATAAATACCACGAACTTTTTAAAGACTGTGAAGGTACACCTATCAACACTTCAGATTAAATATAATGACAAGTTTTCCCATAGTGTAGTTGGGTAAAACTTGTCATTTTTATTTGAGTACTTTCATGATTTTGAAACCTTATGAACTATCATAAAAAGTTTAAATTTATTCGTAATATTTCCATTAAAACCATAATATTTAAACCTTATTCTAAGGATAACTCTATTAATATAATCTACTACTATTTAAATTCAAATAATATTTTCTATATTTATTAGTCTATCATATAAATCTATAAACAAGGCTACCCATCTACTTATTCATAAAATTTATAAACCGTATATTCTCCTATCTTATAGATGATTCTATACTATTTTTATAATTAGTTTATTTCTTTTAAATCCTAATTATAATTAGATATAAGACTTATTCCTCTCCATAGTCTTTAACAGGAACTACTGTATCAAACGCCCCTATGAATCGTAAGCCTTCATAAGTAGCTTTTCCTGTGTAGGCAAGTAAAGCATCTTCAAAGGGCTTCAAAATAGAAAATATTTATTATTCTTTATACCTTACACCTTTTGATTTTTTGGAACAATAAAACAAATATTTAAATAATAATCTATAAAAAATTTAAACCTGAATTGGTAGTGTTTCTCAAATCAGCAGACTTATTCTTGTTTTTGAAACTAGAAAGAAACACTTATACCAACCTCTATATTGTTATAATCCTTCCTAATAGGGACAATAGGATCTGTATCATAAATGAGACGATAACCAGCATTTAGACCTATTTTAGGTGTAATATTATATTTAATATCAACTGCACCTCCTAATCGTGCCGCCTTTAAATAACTATCAGGTTTTGCTTGATGAATAGCAGTAGTGGTTAGTTCCCAATAATCATTTATGTAATGCTTGATGCTTACCGATAGGTGACTCTTGATACTTCGGCTAAAGACATGAAGTGGATCTACATTAAGTATAGGAGATTTCCACTTTTCAAATTCATAGAATAGTCCAGCTGTCGCAAACATGACAAATTTCTCTTTGTTTATTACTCGATATCTAGATAATAGTCCAGTTGAAATCTTGTACTCCATGCCTCGGCTCTCAGCCCATTGAGACTCAGCATAAGGATAAATCTCAAAGGCACGACTTAATAGATAACGATATTCAAGGTGTACATATCCACCACTGATAGTAACTTTATCGCCATAAGTAGAAAATTCTAGTTTATTGATAAAGTTAATGACACGGTTATTATTTATCAATAAATTGATATTTGCTGTATTCTTTAAGGTAAAGACATTCTTTTTTTCCGTTTTGAAATCCAATATGGGAAGAAAAAAACCTTGTATCTTTTTTGTACTGTCTATCTTCATTGTAAGATTCTCAGAAAAAATCATTTGTGAGTATATTGGAAAATATGCCGAGAATGTAAACAATAAAAAAACTAATTTCTTGATCATTTTACTATACATTTTTTGAAGGATTTTAATACTCAATGGAGTAAAAAGCAATAAAGCAAATAAATTATTATATATAAATATGCAGTACAATAATAAACATATACTTAGTATATATTATTATCTTGTTCTGTTAGACTAAAATGTCTATTTGTTATCCACTATTTTAAAATTCATTACTAGTTTTCTTTTTGTAATTCAGCCATTATTGTTCTATCTTATTGTAACTTTTGAGGACTTTTTGTTGTTTTTATCCTTAACAAATTTAGACCAAAACACTCCCACTATAACAAAGACTTCTTGTATACAACAATCTTAGTTTTAGGCGCAAAAGTAAGTAATAATATATATACATTCACAAAAAAATTATTGTTGGTATAAGAATATAATTGTAATTTCGCGATATTATTATTAAAAATAAAGTATTATGATGGAATTGTTACAGCCCTATATAAGTATCACTCTAAAACTAGTTACGGGCATGATAGGAATTT